>NZ_AKJD01000092.1 GCF_000282515.1 Pseudomonas sp. GM80 | reverse complement strand
GCTGCGATCTTTTGATTTTGCTTTAAACGCAAGATCAGAAGATCGCAGCCTTCGGCAGCTCCTACATGGGTTCGGCGATAAGAAGGGCGCTCACCAGAGCGCCCTTTTTTTATGGGCGTCGGATGGGCTATCCTCGGGCTCTCCCGCGCCGTCGTCAGAGCCGGGTGTTGAGCAGGGAACCCCCGATGATCACCAGTAAGCTGCCGAATGTCGGCATCACTATTTTCACGCAGATGTCTCAGCTCGCGGCGCAGACCGGCGCGATCAACCTGTCCCAGGGTTTTCCTGATTTTGACGGCCCGCAGGCGTTGCGCGATGCGGTCGGTCGGCACATTGCCAGTGGCCACAATCAGTATTCGCCGATGACTGGCCTGCCGGTATTGCGCGAACAGATTGCAGCGAAAATCGCACGCAGCTATGGCGTACAGGTCAATGCCGATAGCGAAGTGACCGTGACGCCGGGCGCGACTCAAGCGATCTTCTGTGCAATTCAGGCGGTTATCCACAGCGGCGACGAAGTCATCGTGTTTGATCCGTGCTACGACAGCTATGCACCGGCGACGGAGTTGGCGGGCGGTCGTTGCGTGCATGTGCAACTGAACCCGAACGACTTCTCCATCGATTTCGACAAACTCGCCGCGGCGCTCAGTCCGCGCACGAAAATGATCGTCATCAACACCCCGCACAACCCGAGCGGCGCCCTGATCACCCGCGCGGAACTGGATCAACTGGCAGCGCTGATCCGCGACCGCGACATCTATCTGATCAGCGATGAAGTCTATGAACACCTGGTGTTCGACGGCGTGCCTCACGTCAGCGTGCTGGCCCACGAAGAGCTGTATCAGCGTGCCTTCGTGGTCAGCTCGTTCGGCAAGACTTACCACGTTACCGGCTGGAAAACCGGCTACGTCGTCGCGCCACCAGCACTGACCGCCGAGCTGCGCAAAGTTCATCAGTACGTCAGCTTCTGCGGCGTGACCCCGCTGCAATATGCGCTGGCCGATTACATGGCCGAGCACCCGGAACACGTCGAAGAGCTGCCAGGTTTCTATCAGGCCAAACGTGATCTGTTCTGCGACCTGCTCGCGCCGTCGCGCTTTACCTTCAAGCGTGTCACCGGCACCTATTTCCAGCTGGTCGATTACTCGCAGATCCGCCCTGATCTGAACGACGTAGAGATGGCCACATGGATGACCCGCGAACACGGGGTGGCGAGCATTCCCGTGTCGGTCTTCTACCAGAACCCACCCGAAGGCCAGCGCCTGGTGCGTCTGTGCTTCGCCAAACGCGAGGAGACGCTGCGTGAAGCGGCGGCAAAACTATGCGTGATCTGAGTGCGTTACCCGATCTGAACCTGGCGCTGATCCAGACCAGCCTGGCCTGGCATGACCGTCAGGCGAACTTCGAGCATTTCGAAATGCTGCTGGAGCAGGCGCAGGGCGCTGATCTGATCATCCTGCCGGAGATGTTCACCACCGGTTTCTCCATGGAATCAGAAACCCTGGCCGAAGCCGAGAACGGCCCGACCAGTAAGTGGCTGCGCGTGCAGGCGGCGAAACTCAACGCCGTGATCACTGGCAGCGTGATCATTCAGGCCGCGGACGGCAGTCATCGCAACCGCCTGCTGTGGGCGCGCCCGGACGGCGAAGTGCTGCATTACGACAAGCGCCACTTGTTCCGCATGGCCGGCGAACACAATCACTACACCCCGGGCGAGCGTCAGGTGCAGTTCGAGCTCAAGGGTTGGCGGATTCGTCCGCTGATCTGTTACGACCTGCGCTTCCCGGTGTGGAGCCGCGACGCGCAGGACACCGATCTGCTGTTGTACACCGCCAACTGGCCGGGCGCTCGTCGTCTGCACTGGAACCGCCTGTTGCCGGCGCGTGCCATCGAAAACCTCTGCTACGTGGCGGCGGTGAACCGGGTCGGCACCGATGGCAAGGGCTTTGCCTACACCGGCGACAGTCAGGTGCTCGATTTCCAGGGCGAAACCCTGCTCGCAGCGGGGGAGGCGGACGGGGTGTTCAAGGCCATTCTGGAGGCTGCACCGTTGGCGGCATATCGCGAGCGTTTTCCGGCAAACCTTGACGCGGATACCTTCGAGTTCACCTGATGTTTGTATAAAAGCGCATACAAACGTATTCAGTTCTGGCGCTGTGTGCCGATAGGAAGATCAGCCAAGGAGGATTTTCTTATGACCAGCATCAGCGCCACCACCGTCAATCCGTACCCGGTTACGCCGTCGAAAGTCTCGATCCGCGATCCGCAGGAATTAGCGGTTAATCCATTGAACACCACCGATGCCAATGGCGACGGTGAGCTGCGCGTGAACAGTGCGGGAGCCAATATCGCTTCTGTCGGCGATGCCGGCAGCCCGATCGAAGCCCTGAAAAAACAGATTGCCGAAGCGCAGAAGCTGTTGGCCGAGCAAAAGGCACAACTGGCCAGCACCCAACGCAGCCAGGCCTCGCCGGAGCAAAAAGCTCAGCAGATGATGGAGATGCAGACCCAGATCGCCGTGACCGCAAGCAATATTCAAGTGCTGCAGGCCACGTTGCTGCAGGCGATGTTGAGCGTCGACACCCACGCGTAAGGTTCAAAGGCAAAAGATCGCAATGAGTTTCCTGTAGGAGCTGCCGAAGGCTGCGATCTTTTGATCTTCAATAAAAAGGCCCCGAAGTTCGCACTTCGGGGCCTTTTGCCATTTCAGCGGTGATTACGCCGCTTTCGCCTCAGGCTGGCTCAGCGAGCGGTTCAGCGCGCTGAACAGGGCCTTGAAGCTGGCCGTGGTGATGTTTTCATCAATACCCACGCCGTGCACCGCACGTTCACCGTTCACGCGCAGCTCGATGTACGCAGCCGCTTTCGCGTTGGTGCCCGCGCCGATCGCGTGTTCGTTGTAGTCCATGATCTCCACCGGAACCGGCAGGCCGGCGACCAGTGCTTCCAGCGCACCGTTGCCCTTGCCGCGCCAGTGCAGGTTGGTTTCGCCCTGACCCTTGCTCGCCACTTCCACTTCAACATTGCTGTTGCCGTTTTCTTCCTGCAAGCGATGGCTGACCAGCGCGTACGGGGTGTTGGCTTGCAGGTATTCGCTGATCAACAGCGAGTGAATCTGCTTGGCGGTCATCTCCAGACCCAGACGATCGGTTTCACGCTGCACGACCTGGCTGAATTCGATCTGCATGCGACGCGGCAGGCTGATGCCGTATTCCTGCTCCAGCAAGTAAGCGATGCCGCCCTTGCCCGACTGGCTGTTGACGCGGATCACCGCTTCGTAGCTGCGACCGATGTCGGCCGGGTCGATCGGCAAGTACGGCACTTCCCACAGTGCGTCCGGTTTCTGCTGGGAGAAGCCTTTGCGGATTGCATCCTGGTGCGAGCCGGAGAACGCGGTGTGCACCAGGTCGCCAACGTACGGGTGACGCGGGTGAACCTGAATCTGGTTGCACTCCTCGACGACTTTGCGCACGCCATCGATGTCGGAGAAGTCCAGCTGCGGGTCGAGCCCCTGGGTGTACATGTTCAGTGCGACGGTGACGAGGTCGACGTTGCCGGTACGCTCGCCGTTGCCGAACAGGCAGCCTTCGACGCGGTCGGCGCCGGCCATCAGGCCCAGCTCGGTGGCGGCGACGCCAGTGCCGCGGTCGTTGTGGGTGTGCAGGCTGATGATCACGCTGTCACGACGGTTGATGTTGCGGCCGAACCACTCGATCTGGTCGGCGTAGATATTCGGCGTCGCGCACTCGACGGTGGCGGGCAGGTTGAGGATCATCTTGTGCTCAGGTGTCGGGTTCCAGACCTCGATCACCGCGTCACAGACTTCCTTGGCGAATTCCAGCTCGGTGGCGCTGAAGGTTTCCGGCGAGTATTCGAAGGTCCACTCGGTGTCCGGCTGCATCGCTGCGTATTTGACGAACAGCTTGGCGGCGTTCACGGCGATGGCCTTGATACCGTCCTTGTCCTGGTTGAAGACGATGCGTCGGAAAGACGGCGAAGTGGCGTTGTACAAGTGAACGATGGCTTTCTTCGCGCCGCGCAGGGATTCGAAGGTGCGCTCGATCAAGTCTTCACGACCCTGGGTCAGCACCTGAATGGTGGTGTCGTCCGGGATGTGGCCTTCTTCGATGAGGGTGCGCACGAAGTCGAAGTCGGTTTGCGAAGCGGCCGGGAACGAGGCTTCGATTTCCTTCACGCCGACTTGCACCAGGGTTTTCCAGAAGCGCAGCTTCTTCACCGCGTCCATCGGCTCGATCAGCGACTGGTTACCGTCACGCAGGTCGGAGCTGCACCAGATCGGCGCGGTGTCGATGGTCTTCGACGGCCAGGTGCGATCCGGCAGATTGATGACAGGAAACGCGCGGTATTTCGAAGACGGATCTTTGAGCATGCTCATCGGGAAATTCCTTATTGTCTGGGCCGAAAAGAGGCGGCCTGCCGGTGTTACGAATATGTCGGGAAAAGCTCTGGGCGAGGCGCAGCGATTCAGCCTGGCAGTCGTGCGCTGACGAGGCACAGGCTGCGGTGCTGGCGAAGCTGAATGAGGGTGTGAGAGGTTTTCATGCCCTCAACCCTAACCGCGAGGGGAGAGGATGGCAAGCAGTCGAAAAAAATTGAGAGGAATACTCGGAAAGCAGGGTTTTACGGGATTTTATTGCGGGTAAATCAGCGGATCTTGTTGATGTTTGCGTGGGGTTAGGTTGGGGCGCAATTGAAGGTGGTGGGTGTCAACAGGTTTTTCGGTGGTAGTGAGTCCGTCATCGCGGGCAAGCCACGCTCCCACAGGTGGGGTGGTGTTCACAAAAATCATGTTCACCGAGAACCTTGTGGGAGCGGGCTTGCCCGCGATGAGGCCGGTCGCCTCGCTATAAAGCTCAGGGTTGAAACGCACCAATGAAAATCGCCGGATCCACCCGCGCATCATTCAGGCTGACGTTCCAGTGCATATGCGGCCCGGTCGCCCTGCCGGTCATGCCCACCTTGCCCACCACCGCGCCACGTGCCAGTTGCTGGCCGTCCTTCACGTCAATCTTCGACATATGGCAGAACATGCTGATAAAGCCCTGCCCATGGTCGACAAATACCGTGTTGCCATTAAAGAAGTAGTTGCCGATCAAAATCACTTTGCCCGCCGCCGGAGTCTTGATCGGCGTGCCTGCCGGTACAGCGAAATCGAGGCCGGCGTGCGGATTACGTTCCTCACCATTGAAGAAACGGCGCACACCAAACTTGCTCGACAGTGGCCCGTTGACCGGTTTATCCAACAACAGATTGCTCGGTGTGTTCGGACTGAAGCTGCGATAGGCCTTGATCTGCACGGCCAGTTCACCCTCGATGCGCTTGAGGTTCGACTGATCCGGATTGACCTGCTGCTTGTTCTTCAGGGTGATGTGCTGTTCCGGATATTTCTTGTTACCCACAGTGAACGGCAAATTGCGCCCGCCACTGCTGATCTGCTGCGCCCCCGGTTTGACCGTCAACGGCACGCCAACAATCGCCAGCCAGTTGTCCTGTTCCTTGACCACCAGCACCGGTTTGCCTTGATAGGTGGCGGTCGGTGCCTGCGCGCCAGTGCCCAGATCAACCACGGCGACGCCACCCGGCACCGGTTTGTTGAGCATGCGGGTGATGTAGCTGTCGGCATGGGCGTTGAAGGTCAGGCAGAGCAAAAACAGTGGAGCCAGAAAACGCGGCATGGATCAGTCCAGTAAAGAAAGGGTGACAGGCGTCAGGTGATTGTCCTCGACGCGCACTTGCAGTTCGCCTTCGCCGAGTTTGGCTTTCAGGCGCTGGCCGGTGTGGGTCTGCGCGGCGTTACGAATCGCATGGCCGCGCTCATCGAGCAGAATGCTGTAGCCACGACCGAGCGTCGCCAGCGGACTGACCACGTGCAGCGTCTGCATCTGGCTGTGCAATTGCAGGCGACGGTTTTTCAGGCCTTCGCGCATGGCGCGGGGCAGACGTTCGGCGAGGCTGTCGAGACGCTGGCGCAACATCGCCAACTGGCGGCCCGGATGTTGCCCGGCGAGGCGGGTTTCCAGACGAATCAGCCGCTCGCGACGGGTGTTGAGGCTGCGCTCGAAGGCGCGGCGCATGCGCATGTCCAGATCATCCAGACGTTGCGCTTGCTGGCGCAGACGTTCGCCGGGGTGACGCAGGCGACGGGCCATGCCTTCGAGGCGCAGACGATCACGCATCAAGCGGTCACGCATGCGCATCACCAAACGACGATGCAGGCTTTCGACCTGGCGGATCAGATGGCTCGAATCAGGCGCGAGCAACTCGGCAGCCGCAGATGGCGTTGGTGCGCGCACGTCAGCAACAAAGTCACTGATCGACACGTCGGTCTCATGGCCGACAGCGCTGACAATCGGCGTCACGCAAGCATCGACGGCGCGGGCCACGGCTTCTTCGTTGAAACACCAGAGGTCTTCCAGCGAGCCGCCGCCACGGGCGAGGATCAATGCGTCGAAACCCCGCGCATCGGCCATTTTCAGCGCGCGAACAATTTGCGCGGTGGCCTCACGGCCCTGTACGGCGGTCGGAATCAGCGTCAGTTGCACTTGCGGCGCACGGCGGCGGAACACACTGATGATGTCGCGAATCACCGCGCCGGTCGGCGAACTGATGATGCCGATACGCTGCGGATGCGCCGGAAGCGGCACTTTGCGTTCGGCACTGAACAGGCCCTCAGCGCTGAGTTTTTCTTTCAACGCATCGAACGCCAGACGCAGCGCGCCGTCACCGGCAGGCTCGACGGTGTCGAGAATCAACTGATAGTCGCCACGGCCTTCGAACAACGAAACCTTGCCGCGCACTTTCACCGCCAGGCCATCCTTCAACGCTTGGCGCACGCGCGCGGCGTTCTGCCGGAACAGCGCGCAACGCACCTGCGCGCCACTGTCCTTGAGCGTGAAGTAGATGTGCCCGGACGCCGGTCGGGCGAGGTTGGAGATTTCGCCTTCGACCCAGATGTTGCTGAACACGTCTTCGAGCAACACCCGCGCACGGCCGTTGAGCTGGCTGACGGTCAGGACTTCACGGTCCAGGCCGAGTCTTGCAAAGGGATCTTTAATCATGGGGCGCAGTTTAAAGGCATTCTCCTGATCATTGCACGGGCCATGTAGGAGCTGCCGAAGGCTGCGATCTTTTGATCTTGATCTGCATAAACAAGATCAAAAGATCGCAGCCTCGTTTCACTCGGCAGCTCCTACAGGGGATTGGTGAAAGTCTGGATGAAGTGGTGGATCAGGGGCGTGGGGGATTGGCGGTAGGCGAGGGCGACGGTGCTTTGGCAGTCGGGATCGCTCAGTGGCAGAAAGCGTACGCCGCTCGGGGCGATGTCTTGCATGGATTCCGGCAGCAGAGCGATGCCGAATCCACCTTGAATCAATTGTAACTGCGTGGTCTTGCGCGACATCACCCGCGCCGCTTTCGGGAAGAAACCCTGGCGCATGCACAGGTCGGCACACAGATAACTCAAGCCGCCGCGTTGCGGGTGCGGGACCGAGATGAACGCTTCGTCCTGCAACTGTGCCAGTTCGACGGTATTGCACGCCGTCAGTCGATGATCGGCCGGCACCGCCAGCAGCAAGCGTTCGGTGAACAGCGGCACGAGCTGAATGCCTTCGCGCTGACGCAGCACGGGCAGGCGCAGCAAGCCGACATCGAGTCGGCCCTCGGCCAGTTCTTCAAGCTGTGCTTCGGAAGACAATTTGCCGATATCCAGCGATACGCCGGGCTGCTGCTCAAGATAGGCGCCGATATCACGGAGCAAGCGGCCGCTGATCGATACGGTGCTCGAATGACTCAAACGCAACGTGCCGAGTTGGCCATTGCCGACCTCGGTGGCCATGGCGCTGGCTTTCCCCAATTCATTGAGCAGATTGCGCGCTCGCGGCAGAAACGCTTCGCCCGCCGCCGTCAGCCGGGGCTGGCGCGCGGTACGTTCGAACAGCGGGGTTTTCAGGCGAGTTTCCATGTCTTTGATCTGTCGGCTCAGCGCCGACTGCGCGATAAACAAACGCTCGGCGGCCGCACTGAAGCTGCCGCATTCGGCGATCTCCACGAAGTAGCGCAATTGACGGGTTGAGAGCACCAGGTATGCCTTTTCGAGATGGGTGGGCGGCTTTGAAGATATTAGTCGCAATGCTCGGCGCTGGCTAAAGTCATCTCAGGCTAATAAAGGATGTGCAGCGATGAGCGTGGTGGGGTTGTTGAGTGAATGGTCGTGGGGCATTGAGGGCTGGCTGGTCATCGGGCTCGGCATCGTGCTGGCGTACATCGTGTTCGGTATTGCCGGGTTTGGCACCGCGCTGGTGGCGGGGCCGGTGCTGATTCTGTTCATGCCGTTGTCGAAGATCGTGCCGCTGCTGGTGTTGCTGGATTTCGTCGCGGCGTTCGGCAATCTGCTGCCGTCGCGGCGCGATGTCGCTAAGCCGGAGTTGTTGCGGCTGCTGCCGTGCATGGCGGTGGGGTGTACGTTGGGGGTGATTTTTCTGCTTAACCTCAAATCCGACCTGCTGCTGTTGTTGATGGGGCTGTTTATCAGCGCTTATGCGATTTACAGCTTGTGGGTGAAAGCGCGGCCGACGCAATTGTCAGCCGGGTGGGCGCTGCCGATGGGCACGGTGGGCGGGCTGTTTGGTGCGCTGTTTGGCAGCGGCGGCTTTTTATATGCGATTTATCTCAACAGCCGATTGCCGAAAGAAGCGGCGCGGGCCACGCAAAGTGCGCTGATCAGTTGCAGCACGGTGGTGCGTTTGAGCCTGTTTGCCATCGCGGGTGTGTATGCCGAGCTACCCTTGTTGATGTTGGCGCTTTGTCTGTTGCCGGCCATGGCGTTGGGGTTGTGGGTCGGGCGGCGGTTGACCATGCGTTTGTCGCGCGAGGCGTTTGTGCGGCTGGTGACGTGGCTGGTGCTGGCGAGCGGGATTGCGCTGATCGGGCGCTACCTCAGCACTTGACCGGATTTTGTCAGGGATTAAGCTGCCGGCCGCAATTCCTTTGTAGGAGTGAGCCTGCTCGCGATAGCGGTGTATCAGTTGATCTTGATGTGTCTGACCCACCGCTATCGCGAGCAGGCTCACTCCTACAGAGGTAAATTTCAGTATCTGCAGCAGGCTTGCACCATGAATTCGCAAAGCATCATCGTCCCGAAAATCTCCACCCTGCCGGTCCACGAACCCCGGGCCCGGGCGATCGTGCGCTGGCTGGTACGCAAGAACATCGTCAAGGAAGAGCTGAGCACCTGTGGCCGTACCGGCAACCGCATGGCTTATGCGATTGCCGACGGCGCGCGTGCCGTGGTGCTGCACCCGCAGGCGTTGCCGTTCGGCGAGCCGATCAATGGGTTGGAGATTGTCACCAAGCGCTGCATCTACACCCCGGCCAAAGGTTTTCTTGAAGAGGCCGGCTGCGCCGAGTGCCGCCGCGAGATCGGCGAAGCCCTGTTCGAAAGCCTGGAAGACTGGATGCCCGGGCGCACCGACAATTTCACCTGCCCGGAATGCGGTCACGAAGACGACATCAATGGTTTCCTGTATTTGCAGGAGTGTGGTTTTTCCAACCTGGGGTTCATCTTCAACAACTGGCTCGAAGCCGGCTTCAAACAAAGCTTCCTCGACGAATTCGCCGACTGGCTCGACCTGCCCGTCAGTTGGGTAAAAGTAGAACTCTGACCTTCAAACATCCCCTGTAGGAGCTGCCGAAGGCTGCGATCTTTTGATCTGGCTTTTAACAAACAACGTCAAAAGATCGCAGCCTGCGGCAGCTCCTACAGGGAGCGGTTTTTCCGTATATCAATTAGGCTGAGTTTTACGTTGAACAGCAGGGGGTGTCTGACTATAATGGCGCGCTTCCATTTTCCCGCTCGGGAGCCCCCGCGATGCTGCGTATCAGCCAAGAAGCTCTGACATTCGACGACATTCTCCTAGTGCCTGGTTATTCCGAGGTGCTTCCTAACGAAGTCAGTCTCAAGACCCGCCTAACCCGTGGCATCGAGCTGAATATTCCTCTGGTTTCTGCCGCAATGGACACCGTCACTGAAGCCCGTCTGGCAATCGCCATGGCTCAGGAAGGTGGCATTGGCATTATCCACAAGAACATGACCATCGAGCAGCAAGCTGCCGAAGTTCGCAAGGTCAAGCGTTACGAAGCCGGTGTAGTCAAGGACCCAATCACCATCGAGGCCGATGCCACGGTGCGTGAACTGTTCGAACTGACCCGTCTGCACAACATTTCCGGCGTTCCGGTACTGCACGATGGCGACCTGGTCGGCATCGTCACTTCCCGTGACGTGCGTTTCGAAAACCGTCTGGAAGCCACCGTCCGTGAAGTGATGACGCCTAAAGAGCGTCTGGTCACGGTCAAGGAAGGCGCTGACAAGAACGACGTTCGCGAGTTGCTGCACAAAAACCGCATCGAACGCGTTCTGATCGTCGACGACAAATTTGCCCTCAAAGGCATGATGACCGTCAACGACATCGAAAAAGCCAAAGCCTACCCGCTGGCCAGCAAAGACGATCAAGGTCGTCTGCGCGTTGGCGCTGCGGTCGGTACCGGTAAAGACACCGGTGACCGCGTAGCTGCGCTGGTCGCTGCTGGCGTTGACGTGGTGGTAGTCGATACCGCTCACGGTCACTCCAAAGGCGTGATCGACCGCGTTCGCTGGGTTAAACAGAATTTCCCTGAAGTGCAGGTGATCGGCGGCAACATCGCCACCGGCGCCGCTGCCAAGGCTCTGGCCGAAGCAGGCGCTGACGCCGTCAAGGTCGGTATCGGCCCTGGCTCGATCTGCACCACCCGTATCGTCGCCGGTGTCGGCGTCCCGCAAATCAGTGCCATCGCCAACGTTGCCGCTGCCCTTGAAGGCACTGGTGTTCCGTTGATCGCCGACGGCGGCATCCGTTTCTCCGGTGACCTGTCCAAGGCCATCGTAGCCGGTGCCTCCTGCGTGATGATGGGCTCGATGTTCGCCGGTACTGAAGAAGCGCCGGGCGAAATCGAACTGTTCCAGGGCCGTTCGTACAAGGCGTATCGCGGTATGGGTTCGCTGGGCGCCATGTCCCAGGCTCAAGGTTCTTCCGACCGTTACTTCCAGGACTCCTCGGCAGGCGCCGAGAAACTCGTTCCGGAAGGCATCGAAGGCCGCGTGCCGTACAAAGGCACCCTGAGCGCGATCATTCACCAACTGATGGGCGGTCTGCGTTCCTCGATGGGTTACACCGGCAGCGCCGACATCGAAGAAATGCGCACCAAGCCTGAATTCGTGCGGATCACCGGTGCCGGCATGGCCGAATCCCACGTTCACGACGTGCAGATCACCAAAGAAGCGCCAAACTACCGCGTAGGTTGATGCTTCAAGCAAATCGTTAAGCAACCGGGGCTGTTTTATTCAGCCCCGAGTTGTTTCTGTATCACGACTGTTTCTGAATGACTTAGACGAGACTGAATCATGGCCCTCGATATTCACGCTCACCGCATCCTGATCCTCGACTTCGGTTCGCAATACACCCAACTGATCGCCCGCCGCGTGCGCGAGATCGGTGTGTACTGCGAACTGCACCCGTTCGACATGGACGAAGATGCGATCCGCGAATTCGCTCCTAAAGGCGTCATCCTCGCCGGTGGCCCCGAGTCCGTGCACGTCGCCGACAGCCCGCGCTGCCCACAGGCAGTGTTCGATCTGGGTGTACCGGTTTTCGGTATCTGCTACGGCATGCAGACCATGGCCGAGCAACTGGGCGGCAAGGTTGAAGGTTCCGAACTGCGTGAGTTCGGTTACGCCCGCGTTGACGTAGTCGGCAAGAGCCGTCTGCTCGACGGCATCGAAGACCACATCGACGCTGACGGCCTGTTCGGCCTCGACGTATGGATGAGCCACGGTGACAAAGTCACCAAGATGCCACAAGACTTCCACATCCTGGCCAGCACCCCAAGCTGCCCGATCGCCGGCATGTTCAACGACGACCGTGGCTACTACGGCGTGCAGTTCCACCCGGAAGTGACCCACACCAAGCAGGGCGGTCGCATCCTGTCGCGCTTCGTTCTCGACATCTGCGGCTGTGAAGCCTTGTGGACGCCGTCGAAGATCGCTGAAGACGCCATCGCCAACATCCGCGCACAAGTCGGTACCGACAACGTGCTGCTGGGTCTGTCCGGCGGCGTTGACTCCTCGGTCGTTGCCGCGCTGCTGCACAAAGCCATCGGCGACCAACTGACCTGCGTCTTCGTCGACAACGGCCTGCTGCGTCTGCACGAAGGCGAGCAAGTGATGGCCATGTTCGCCGAGAACATGGGCGTCAAAGTCATTCGCGCCAACGCTGAAGAGCAGTTCCTGAACAACCTGGCCGGCGAAGCCGACCCAGAGAAGAAGCGCAAGATCATCGGTCGCACCTTCATCGACGTATTCGATGCCCAGTCGAACAAACTGGACAACATCAAGTACCTCGCTCAGGGCACCATCTACCCGGACGTGATCGAGTCGGCTGGCGCGAAAAGCGGCAAGGCCCACGTGATCAAGTCGCACCACAACGTGGGCGGCCTGCCGGAAGAGATGAACCTGAAACTGGTCGAGCCACTGCGCGAACTGTTCAAGGACGAAGTTCGTCGTCTGGGCCTGGAACTCGGCCTGCCGTACGACATGGTCTACCGTCACCCGTTCCCGGGCCCGGGCCTGGGCGTGCGCATCCTCGGTGAAGTGAAAAAGGAATACGCCGACCTGCTGCGTCGTGCCGACCACATCTTCATCGAAGAACTGCGCAAAGCCGACTGGTACCACAAAGTCAGCCAGGCTTTCGTGGTGTTCCAGCCAGTGAAATCGGTTGGTGTTGTTGGTGATGGCCGTCGTTACGCCTGGGTCGTTGCCCTGCGTGCCGTAGAAACCATCGACTTCATGACTGCGCGTTGGGCTCACCTGCCTTACGAACTGCTGGAAACCGTCTCCGGCCGCATCATCAATGAAATCGAAGGCATTTCGCGCGTTACTTATGACGTGTCGAGCAAGCCGCCGGCGACGATTGAGTGGGAGTGATCCCGGTCTGATTGATCGGCGTTAACCCCGAAAAGCCCTGTGAACGCGAGTTCACGGGGCTTTTTTACGTCAGCTGATTTTGATCGGTTTGAACCCCATGATCCGCAACGCAGCCGAGAGCTCGGCCAGGTTGGGGTAACGTCGGCCGCTGATGGGCCAGTTCGGTCGTTCAACGTAATAGAACCCGCCCTTGTTAAGGATCGGCGTGCGCACGATGCTGCCATCGCTGCTGCGATGAACCAGCGTGGCGACGTCGTCGATGTTCATCACCGTGCAATCGCCGGGATTGATCAGTGTTTTCTCTAATGAGTCGGCCAAGGCAACGCTGGCGGGCGTGTCGATTTGCAGGCGCAGGTCGCTTTTGACGGGCGATAACGGGCGGGCAAACTCGTCGGTAGGAATACGCCCGGGATCCGGCTCTATGCCTCGGGCAGTTCCGGCCGGGGTGCTTTCTATACGCAGGCCGATGCCGCCTTCCAGTTCGCTTAAACCCGGTACGCCTTCCCAGGTATTGGCATGGCTGTCGCCTACCAGCGCGACCCAGCGATGGGCGCCACGAGCGTTCTGATCCGCCGTGATCACTTCATGCGAAAAGTAATTCATCATCTTCTGGCGGAAAGTGCTTTTGTCGACACCGCTCATGCCGGTGCTTCTATAGCTGGCCAGGCAATCGATCGACTGGATGCGGATATGATTTTTTTGCGCCGCTTTGGCCAGTTCGAGAAAAGTGTACTGGCCGCTGGTGTCGGTTTTGAATCCTCCATCCATGGTCTTCAGGTAGGTTTCCAGCGTCTCCGACATCTTCCCGGTGCGATTGAAAACATCCAGATCGGCTTGATGGAAGTCTGTCAGCACATGCTCCAGATACAGGGTTTTAACTTTCTGTTTGCTGAGCACCGCCATGTTTTCGATCAGAAACTGTTTGCTGCCGACACTGGAGTGATTTTCGCCAATGACCAGCCCGGACGCCGATTTATACAGCTTTTTGATGATTTCTTTCGGCGCGAGTTTCGCTGGCAATTCAGGGATTTGCGGGCGCGATGGCAACGTGTGGGATTCCAGAAAGGCAGTGGCATCGCGGTACAACGTCTGGCGTAACGCCTTGAACTCAGCGTGCGGATTACTCGCGTCCGTTTTTGGCAGGGTGGCCATGTAATCTTTGAGCTCGTATTTGGTCCCCCGTCCTTGAGCTATTTCGTTGAGCGCATCACGGGAAGCGGGTGGAATGTCGTAAGCAGTCGGCGGACTGTCCACCTCGGGCAACGGAGTGCGGACGCGACCCCATGGCCACAGTCCGATGCACTTGCCGCCGCCCATCAGACCCGGGCGGTTGATCGGTTGCCATTCGCCAGCTTCATCCAGTCGAATCGGCAAACTGCGATAGAACGAGTAAGGATTTTCTGGATCAATGATCGCCCAACTCTTGAGCTCTTTGATGAAGCGAACCAGGTAGTAACTGTCGTTGATCAGTACGTAATGTCCACCACCCGGCGGTTGAAAGATCCCCTGATACTGGCCTTCTTGCGAGACAGGCGATAATCCGTCCAGCACTTCATTGGTCTCGAAAGACTCCAGTAAGTCTGCGCCTTGTTGCGCATAAGCGGGTCCCGGGGCGTAACGCGCAATAGGCGGGACATCTGCAATATCTGCAGACGATTCGTCGATGAGGGGTTCGCTAAACTCGTCCTGCACGTTAAACGTTTCGCTGGCTTCGCCAATTTCCGCGACCTCTGCTGCACCGCGCAGATAAGTCAGGTTGAACAGCACATCGATGCCGCTGGCAATTGCCCCCATCACTCCGGTCTTGCGATCGGCCTTGCTGGTGCCGTTGATGGCCTGATCGATGTTCATGCCCATGTCGGCGAGGCCCGCGCCGACCACAGCCAGCGCTGCGGGCCAGCCCACGGCGGCCATGGAGCCGAAAACCCGAAGAAAGGCGTTCAGGTAGCCGATCCACATCTTTTTGCGCAACTCGCCATTGGAATGCAGCGACAGGTCGGCATCGCTGTGCATGCGCGCCTTGACCGAGTCGCGCAGCCAACTGAATGCATCACCGGTGATCGCCGCAGGATTCTGATTGATCAGGTGGTGATCGCTTTTGCCCCACGTCGAGTAAAGCAAGTCGATCATGGCATTCAGACCGATATTGCCGTCGTCTTGTTGCTGGGCCGCCAACGGAAAATGCGCCATGAAGCGTGCGCGATTTTCCGCGTGGTTGTTTTGCATCAGCAGCCACCAGTGCAGATCGGATTCGCTGGCGAGAATATGGAAGCAGTCGAGTTCACCGGGAGTGTAGAGAATCTGCGTGCCGTTGCTGTCGCTGATGCACAGAATGTCCGTTGCGCTGTAGCCGCCGATATTCAGCGCGCACACACGCAGACCTTCAGCGACCGGTGCTTCAGTTTGCAAATAAGCCCGCGAGACGGGCCAGGCGATATCGCTCGCGACAGCCTTGATCAGCGTCTTCAGATTTTCATTATTCAGCCGCTCGCCATCGTGTTCATCGAGGGCCTTGGCGAGGAAATTCAGTTTGGCCAGCGTGCGGAAGTCGTCTGAGTGCAGCGCCCAGAACTGCTGCATTTTCGTTCGGTAGAGCTCGCTGAAGTTGATCGCCCAGAGGTCTTTCAAGACTTCGCTGGGGCGCAGCCGGACTTCATTGGTCTCGTTATAGATCGCCGCGTCCGCGCCTACGTTGTAGAAACCGCCATAGCCGTCGAGCAGGTCGGCATTGTCCTGATCGTGGGCGTGAAAGCGTTTGACCACCAGCTCCGCCAGCGTCAGTGATTCCGAAGGTTTCGGGTAATGCTCCCACCCCAGAAAGGCCTTGTCGCTGCTGACCGAGGTGTTGCTGAAGCGATGCCACCAGACATCCTCGGGATCAATGTCTTTGATGCCGTAATGGTCGAGAATGCCTCGGGCGGCCTCGTGGGCCATGTCGTGCAAGTCGGGACAAGCCTCGGTAAACGGCAGCACCAGCGCTTGCAGAGACTGTTCATCCGCCGGGTTCGGCAGCAGTGACGGGGGCAGGGATACAGAAATGTTCACTTCTCGCTCCTTGAGAAATGGTGGAAAAACTGATCACCACTATGGTCTTTTCATAGGGGCGAATCTGTAGGGGTCAGGCCATTTCAACGTAACGAAAGAGGACAGGACCTGTAAGAAACCGCCCCCGCACAGGGGGCAAACCTGTGTCGCATTGCCACGCCGGCCTTACTGTTTCGCAGTTGCGGGTGTATCGTATTCGCCTTTTAACGGGCCCCCGGGCCTGTCGCTGATACGTGAGGTAGTTGAGTTCATGTCCTTTACCCGTCGCCAAATCCTCGGTGGCCTGGCCGGTCTTGTTGTCGTTGGCGTTGGCGCAGGGGGCGCGTCGCGTTACTGGCTGGGCAAGATGGCGGATGCTGAGGCGGGGCATGACTACGAGCTGATCGCTGCGCCGCTGGACGTTGAGTTGGTGCCAGGGCACAAGACCGAAGCCTGGGCGTTCGGCCCTTCGGCGCCAGGAACCGAGCTGCGTGTGCGTCAGGGCGAATGGCTGCGGGTGCGCTTCATCAACCACTTGCCGGTGGCGACCACCATCCACTGGCACGGCATCCGTCTGCCGCTGGAGATGGACGGCGTGCCGTACGTGTCGCAACTGCCGGTGCTTCCCGGTGAATACTTCGATTACAAATTCCGCGTGCCGGATGCCGGCAGCTACTGGTATCACCCGCACGTCAGCAGCAGCGAAGAGCTGGGGCGCGGGCTGGTCGGGCCGCTGATCATCGAAGAGCGCGAGCCGACCGGTTTCGTCTACGAAAAGACCCTGAGTCTGAAGAACTGGCACATCGATGACGAAGGCAATTTCGTCGAGTTCAGCATCCCGCGTGAAGCGGCGCGTGGCGGTACGGCGGGGCGTCTTTCGACGATCAATGGAGTGCCGACGCCGGTGATCGAGTTGCCCGCCGGGCAGATCACCCGCGTGCGCTTGCTCAATCTCGATAACACCCTGACGTATCGCATCAACATCCCCGGCGTCGAAGCGAAGATCTACGCGCTGGACGGTAACCCGGTCGAACCACGGCCGCTGGGCAAGGAATACTGGCTCGGCCCCGGCATGCGTATTTGCCTGGCGATCAAGGCCCCGGCGGCCGGCGAAGAGTTATCGCTGCGCAACGGCCCGGTGCGTCTGGGCACGCTGCGTTCGGTGGCTAATACCGACGCGCCGACGGACTGGCCGAAAGCCCTGCCGGCCAACCCGGTGGCCGAACCGGATCTGGCCAGTGCCGAGAAACTCAACTTCAATTTCGAATGGGTCGGATCGGTGTCGGTCGACGTCGACAACGGTCGGCCGCCGAGCCTGTGGCAGATCAACGGCAAGGCTTGGGACATCACCGACAAGACGTGTGCTGATCGGCCAATCGCCAGCCTGAAACTGGGGCAGAGCTATATTTTCGAATTGAAAAACATGACCCAGTACCAGCACCCGATCCACCTGCACGGCATGAGCTTCAAGGTGATCGCCTCGAACCGGCACAAGGTCATTCCGTACTTCACCGACACTTACCTGCTAGGCAAGAACGAGCGCGCGCAAGTGGC
This sequence comes from Pseudomonas sp. GM80, assembly GCF_000282515.1. Classification (GTDB taxonomy): domain Bacteria; phylum Pseudomonadota; class Gammaproteobacteria; order Pseudomonadales; family Pseudomonadaceae; genus Aquipseudomonas. The sequence continues at coordinate 8,131 of NZ_AKJD01000092.1, read as the reverse complement.
GCTGGTGGCCGATAATCCGGGGGTGTGGATGTTCCACTGCCACGTGATCGACCACATGGAAACCGGCCTGATGGCCGCCATCGAGGTGAAGTGATGCGCCAGATTCACCCCGCAGCGATCATCGACCGCAGCCGTGATCGTGAATTCATGCGTGAAGCCTTGGCGCTCGCGGCGCAAGGTGCAGCGCTGGGTGAAGTGCCGGTGGGCGCGGTGCTGGTACAGGATGGCGAGATCATTGGTCGTGGTTTCAATTGCCCGATCAGCGCCAGCGACCCGAGTGCGCATGCCGAAATGGTCGCGATCCGTGCGGCGGCGCAGGCGGTGGATAACTACCGTTTGCCGGGCAGTACGCTGTATGTGACGTTGGAGCCGTGCAGCATGTGCGCGGGGTTGATCGTGCATTCGCGGGTGGCGCGCGTGGTGTATGGGGCGCTGGAGCCGAAGGCGGGAATTGTGCAGAGTCAGGGGCAGTTTTTTACCCAGGGCTTTCTCAACCATCGAGTGTTGTATGAAGGTGGGGTGTTGGCCGAAGAGTGTGGCGCCGTGCTGACCGAATTTTTTAGAGCCCGCCGCGCGAAACCCACTGAATAAGGAACAACATCAAACCCTGTGGGAGCTGGCTTGCCAGCGATAGCGGTGTTTCAGTTGACATCAATGCTGGATGTGCCGACGCCATCGCTGGCAAGCCAGCTCCCACAGGTTTTTGCAGCGTTTGCGAGATTGGATTACTTCTTGGCGACGATCACGGCACGCATCGGCGCCGGCAACCCTTCGATGGTTTTGCTGTGGTCTTCGGGATCAAGGAAGTCGCTCAACGACTGATACTTCATCCACTCCGTACCGCGCTGCTCTTCAACCGTTGTCGTGCTCACATCTACGCAACGAATGTCGGTAAACCCCGCACGCCGCAACCACAATTCCAGCGCCGGCACCGACGGCAGGAACCAGACGTTACGCATCTGCGCATAACGGTCTTCCGGCACCAGCACCTGATGCTTGTCGCCTTCCACCACCAGCGTTTCCAGCACCAGTTCGCCACCCTTGACCAGGCAGTCCTTCAGCGCCAGCAAATGCTCGATCGGCGAGCGACGGTGATAGAACACGCCCATCGAAAACACCGTGTCGAAACCTTCCAGATTCGCCGGCAGGTCTTCAAACGGGAACGGCAGGTGCCAGGCATTCGGCTCTGACAGATAGCGCTGTACTGCCTGGAACTGGCAAAAGAACAGCCAGTTCGGATCAACGCCAATCACACTGTCTGCACCCGCGCCGAGCATGCGCCACATGTAGTAACCGTTACCGCAGCCGACATCGAGGATGCGTTTGCCCTTAAGGTCCAGATGCGGAGCGACGCGTGACCACTTCCAGTCCGAACGCCATTCAGTGTCGACGTGCACACCAAACAAGTCGAACGGCCCCTTGCGCCACGGCGACAAGCCCATCAATGCGGTACGCATCTGCGCGCGGGTTGCATCGTCGCAATCGGTGTCGAGCTTCAGGCCGTTGAGCAAATCGATTTCGCTTGGCTGAATCTTCGGCAAGGCGTCCAGCGCACTTTGCCAGCGCTCCAGGTCGCCGTGACCTTTCTCCATTTTCTTGTCGAGTTGACGCTGCAGGGTGTTGGCCCATTCAGCCAGCGGCGTGCCGGCCAGACGGCGGGCGAGGGGGGACAGATCAATCATGGCAAGGCAATCAACGAGGCAAAGTTAAGACACTGGAACCACGGCACGACTTTCGAGAACCCGGCCGCCAACAGGCGTTCGCGGTGTTCTTCGAGGCTGTCGGGCTTCATGACGTTTTCGATGGCGCTGCGCTTCTGGGCGATTTCCAGTTCGCTGTAGCCGTTGGCGCGTTTGAAGGCGACGTGCAGATCGGTGAGCAGCGCGTGCTCTTCGGCATCATTGAAGCGCAGCTTCTCCGAGAGGATCAGCGCGCCGCCCGGCAGCAGCGATTGGCGGATGCGCGAGAGCAACGCGGTGCGCTGATCCGGGGCGATGAATTGCAGGGTGAAGTTCAGCGCCACCACCGAGGCGGGCTGGAAGTCGAGGGCGAGGATGTCGCCTTCGATCACTTCGACCGGCAGCAACTCCTGGAACATCGAGTCCTGACCGTTGAGGTACTCGCGGCAACGCTCGACCATGGCGGCGGAGTTATCCACCGCGATCACCCGGCAACCGTCGGTGCGCACGTGACGGCGCAGGGCTTGAGTGACAGCGCCCAGCGAGGAGCCGAGGTCGTAGAGCACGCTGTGCGGCTGAGCGAACTGCGCCGCGAGTACGCCGAGGTTTTCGACGATGGTCGGGTAACCCGGTACCGAGCGCTTGATCATGTCCGGGAACACCCGCACCACGTCCTCGTTGAAGGCGAAGTCAGGCACCTGGGCCAGCGGCTTGGCGAAAATGCGATCGGGTTCTTTGCTCACGGCGGTGTCCGGCGATGTCGGTGGAAAAGGCCGGCATTTTAGCCAAACTGGCGCGACGTTGCTTGGGTTGTCTGATAAAGCGTGAGGAGCGAGTCGGGTATTTTTTGCAGGACGCGTTCAGAAAAGACCAATGAATGATCAAACGAGCAACGCTGTTTGATCATTCATTATTCGGCGCGAGATCAGAAGCTGTGCTTGAAAACACGAAGTTCGGCTTTGCCCGCGATATGCAGCTCTTTGTTTCTGTTGTCTGTACCTTTGAAGTCAAACTCGATGAGATGGCTCACTTCGTCTGAATTGTTCTCGATCACTTCAACTGTAAAAGTGCCGGACTTCGGTTTGTATTGGTAGGAGGTCGTGAAGCCGATGGCGGCGGCATCCTCGAAATAGTAGGTATCGAGGAAGGGGAATGACGGGCCTGTGACTGAATAGGTACCCGAAGCAATGTTTTTATCAAAAACGAATGTCATGCCTTTTTTGGATCGATGCGAGAGGTCGTCAACATTTTGTCGAGCGATATAGCCAACTAACGTCCCGTCTTCCTGCTCCTGAAATTCTACATTCTGCGTCTGCAGCTTCACGCGGCCCGAAACTTTGGCTTCAATCTCGGCACTGACCGTGATGAAGATCAGGTCGGTGGATTTCGATTTTTTGCTTTTGAACAAACTCATGATTTTCTTCCTTGGTTTACATTCGTGGGAGATAACGCCACTGAGATGGTAGGTAGGTAAGAAAATACGAGCTACTGTCAGAACTGACAGTTCTTTAGAGCCTTTCGCAATAAGTACCGGGTACTATCGAAATTCAATTGTGATCAGCACGCTGCTTTTGAGTGAACGCTGACGCTGCAATCCCCCATTGTCCCAACCAATAACTGAGAATAATCACGTACGGCGCAGCGGGGAACGGCGAAACAAATCGGTTGATCCCGATCACACTGTCGGAAAAAACAAACGCCAGCGCACCGGCGGCCGCCAACAATGCCGAGCGTTTCGGCACGTCGGTGCCCAGCCGGGCCAATGCGCGCCAGAGCATGGCGCTGATGGCCGTGCCGTAGACGATCACCGGCACCAGCAACGGGCCAAGTCCATTGGATAGCAGAATTCCCAGCAGCACCGCGCCTACACCCACGGCCAGCAGCAGTGGCAGCCATGCCAGGCGCCGGCAATCGCTCAAATAGGCCTTGAGATATGCCAGATGCGCGACCAGAAACGCGCCGAGCCCGAACACAAACAGATCGCCGGGCCACGCCAGCAGCACGTCGCCGAGCAGAGAGAAAATCAGGCCGAGGCTGATCCAGCGCCGATAGTCGCTGGGCGGTGCATCGTGCAACCAGCCGAGCAACGCCAGTACCGGCAACGGTTTGACCAACAGGCAAAGCAGCGCTGCGTGCGTGCTGACACCGTAAAGAAAGGTCACCGCGCCCATCAGCGCCAGAATCAGCCAGCCCACGATCAGTTCACCGAAATGGCGCAGTCAAAGGTCTCCACCGGCAACACTTCCGGTGCCCACGGTTGCTGCGAGGTCAGACGCAGACGCCCGGTGCCAGGAGCGAACGCTTGAAAGCGCCAGGTGGAGAGTCCGGCCGCGCCGACCACACCGGCGTCCTCCGGATTGCTGTACACCTCGGGGCTCAGTGCGCGCAGCACGCCACCGGCCGAGTCCTGAATGGCCCAGCGATAACCGGTGGTTGGATTGCTTGGCAACATGACGATCAGGTTTTGCCCGTTGGTCAGCCGCACCGGGCATTCGCTCTGCTTTTCCACGGTCACATTATGTTTCGGTTGGCTGGCGCAAGCGGCCAGCAACGAGAGGGCGAGGGGGACAAACAGGCGAGTGGGGGACATAAGGTCAGCGGCTCCGGGCGTTCACGACGAACGGCGAGCATAACTGAAGATGAGACAAAGTGTGACAGTCAGCAAGTCCAGTGTTGTAGCACTGATGCCATCGCTGGCAAGCCAGCTCCCACAGGTTTCTTGGTTGAACACAAGATTGGTGAGCACCAATGAACATTGTGGGAGCTGGCTTGCCAGCGATAGCGGATTTACCGGCGAGGAAAATTAGATGTGATCACGGTATAACCAGATCAACTTCGATGTCCTCGGCGTGTGTATTAAATGTCAGTTTGAAATTCAACCGGTATTTCAGATTGATGTTGTCGAGGGTGGAATTGAATGTACCCGCTTTAGCGTAGTGTTTTCCTGCCATGCTGAGATAGAAAACTTCTCTCAGTCTTTGGTTGGGCACAAACGTTTGCTCACCGTCAGGTGTGGATCGATCGATGACTAACCTGATCGATTGTCCCTCTCTGAATCCAAGCCTGTAGGAACCTTCGATGATGATGTAAGTGCTCTGATTATCTACGGTGATAAGGTCCGTTTCAAAAAGCGGACTACCGTTTTTCGTGGCTATAAATGTTTTTTTGTCTTTTAGTCCGTCGCAAGCTTCGTGCGCCCTCATGATGTTGCTCCTCTCATAAATTTAAAATTCATGCCGAGGAACGTTAAAGGAGCTGGTACGGGTTGGGTACTGTCAGCTCTGTCAGTTTTTAAACACTATTTGCAATTAAGATTACGTTTTAATGCCCTGCTGCGGACTTGTTACCTTCATCACGGGGAATCGCTATGCCCGTGACGAAGGTCATTAAATGATGACTTCTTAGAAAAGCACCTTCGCCACATCGGAAAACTTCTTCGCGAAATGCACGGTGATCCCTTCCTTCAGATAATCCGGCAGCTCCTCGAAGTTACCGCGGTTAGGCTCCGGCAAAATCAACTCGAAGATCTTCTGCCGCCGCGCCGCAATCACCTTCTCGCGTACGCCGCCAATCGGCAGTACATGCCCGGTCAACGTCAGTTCGCCGGTCATGGCTACGCCTTTTTTCGGCGGCTGATTACGTGCGAGCGAGAGCAGCGCACTGGCCATGGTCACACCGGCGCTCGGGCCGTCTTTCGGGGTGGCGCCTTCGGGTACGTGCAGGTGGACGAAGGCTTCGTCGAAGAACTTCGCGTCACCGCCAAACTGTTTCAGGTGCGAGCTGACGTAGCTGTAGGCGATCTCCGCCGATTCCTTCATCACATCGCCCAGTTGCCCGGTGAGCTTGAAGCCACGGTTGAGCGTGTGAATCCGCGTCGCTTCGATCGGCAAGGTCGCGCCGCCCATGCTGGTCCAGGCCAGACCGGTAATCACACCGGTGCCGGACAGCACTTGTTCGTTGCGGAACACCGGATGACCCAGTGACGCTTCCAAATCTTTCGGCCCGAGTTTGATCACCGCTTTCGGGTCGTCGATCAGCTTCATCACCGCTTTGCGCACCAGTTTGCCCATCTGTTTTTCCAGCTGGCGCACGCCGGCTTCACGGGCGTAACCATCGATCAGGGACTTGAGCGCGCTGTCGCTGATGCTCAGGCTGCCCTTGGACACGCCGGACTTTTCCAGCAATTTCGGCCACAGGTGACGCTTGGCTATGGCGACTTTCTCTTCGGTGATGTAGCCAGACAGGCGAATCACTTCCATCCGGTCCAGCAGCGGGCCGGGAATCGAATCGAGGGTGTTGGCGGTGCAGACGAACAGGACTTTCGACAAGTCCATACGCAGGTCGAGGTAGTGGTCGAGGAATTCGACGTTCTGTTCCGGGTCGAGGGTTTCCAGCAGCGCCGAGGCCGGGTCGCCCTGGTAGCTCTGGCCCATCTTGTCGATCTCGTCGAGCATGATCACCGGGTTCATCACTTCGACGTCCTTCAGCGCCTGTACGAGTTTGCCCGGCTGTGCGCCGATGTAGGTGCGGCGATGGCCCTTGATCTCGGCTTCGTCGCGCATGCCGCCGAGGCTGAAGCGATAGAACGGCCGCCCTAGGGATTCGGCGATGGATTTGCCGACGCTGGTTTTACCCACGCCCGGCGGGCCGACCAGCAGCACGATGGAGCCGCTGATTTCACCTTTATAAGCACCGACGGCGAGGAATTCGAGGATGCGATCCTTGATGTCATCAAGGCCGGCGTGGTGTTTGTCGAGAATTTTGCGCGCGTGCTTGAGGTCGAGTTTGTCCTCGCCATACACGCCCCACGGCACCGAGGTCGCCCAGTCGAGGTAGTTGCGGGTGACCGCGTACTCCGGCGAGCCGGTTTCGAGGATCGACAGTTTGTTCATTTCCTCTTCGAGACGTTTCTGCACCTGCGCAGGCAGGACTTTGCCTTCGAGGCGTTGTTCGAACTGTTCGAGGTCGGCGCTGCGGTCGTCCTTGGTCAGGCCGAGTTCCTGCTGGATGACCTTGAGTTGTTCCTTGAGGAAGAACTCGCGCTGATGCTCGCCGATCTTGCGGTTAACTTCTGCCGAGATCTCTTTTTGCAGGCGCGCGACTTCGACTTCCTTGCGCAGCATCGGCAGGACTTTTTCCATGCGCTTGAGCATCGGCACGCAGTCGAGCACTTCTTGCAGCTCGGGGCCGGTGGCGGAGGTCAGGGCGGCGGCGAAGTCGGTCAGCGGCGACGGGTCGTTGGGGCTGAAGCGGTTGAGGTAGTTTTTCAGCTCTTCGCTGTACAGCGGGTTGAGCGGCAGCAGTTCCTTGATCGCGTTGATCAGCGCCATGCCGTAGGCCTTGACCTCATCGGTCGGCTCGGTCGGCTGGTGCGGGTATTCGACTTCGACCAGGTACGGTGGGCGGTGGTGTTTGAGCCAGGTTTTGATGCGTACGCGGCTCAGGCCTTGGGCGACGAATTGCAGTTTGCCGTTTTCGCGGCTGGCGTGATGGACTTTGACCAGCGTGCCGTATTCGGGGAGGGCGCCGGTGTTGAAGTGGCGCGGGTCTTCCTGGGGCGTGTCCATGAAGAACAGGGCCAGGGAGTGGTGGTCGGATTTGCTGACGAGGTCGAGGGTTTCGGCCCAGGGTTCTTCGTTGACGATGACCGGCAGGACTTGCGCCGGGAAGAACGGGCGGTTGTGGATCGGGATGATGTAGACCTTGTCCGGCAGGTTTTGGCCTGGCAGGGCGAGGCCTTTGCCGGAGGAGGTGTGTTCGATGTGTTCGGCTTCGGTGTAGTCGTCGGGGTGATCGGGGAATTCTTGCTGGTCGCTCATGGGGCACCTGCGCAATGGGGTATGGGTCTTAGATGGGGCAGGCTTTCGGTGGTTTCAATGGTGGGCGATGTTTCTGCTTGTGTGTTCAGGGTTTTGACAGGCGTCACGCTTTGGGCTTGGCGGCCTTTGGGCCGACCATGTTGTGGGTGTTCGGTGTGTATATCCGTTTCTTCGGTAACGGCTGCTTAGGGTTTCGCCCTGACGGCGACTCACTTTTTTGACAAACGCCTCAAAAAAGTAAGCAAAAAAACGCTTGCTCCTACGTGCGGCCCGCTCGCTGGGGCTCGGGGTTCCTTCGCTGCGGGATTGATCCGGGGGGCATCGCCTACGGTTTGCTTCGCTGCACCTCCTCTCGATGTGTTTGGCTGCGCCAAACGGTCGCTGCGCTCCCACCCCCGGATCAATCCCTCCGCTCAGCCTTCCGACGTCGCTCGTGGATCAAGATCAAGATCAAGAGCTGCAGCCGAGCTAACGCTCATCCTGTTGAGTGGTGAAGAGCGGGCGCGATGCGAAAATTTATCGGGTGAACTCAATTCCTGTGGCTTGCCAGCGATGGCGGCCTGACAGCCGACCTGGTTCTGGCGGATGACCTCGATTCAAATGTAGGAGCTGCCGAAGGCTGCGATCTTTTGA
>NZ_AKJD01000091.1 GCF_000282515.1 Pseudomonas sp. GM80 | reverse complement strand
ACGTGGGACGTGGGCTGTAGAGGAATTGATGGGTGAAAAACGAAAACAAGTGCGCAAGTTCTTGCGCACAATGGCTGTGTGCCATCATTCGGCAAATTGAAACGATTCGTCGTCGATCAAGGTCAATCACTGACATCTGTAAAAGTGCGTCTGACCTTTCCTCAAACCGAGTGAGACCGACATGAAAATTCTGATGGTTCTGACCTCCCACGATCAATTGGGCGACACCGGCAAGAAAACCGGCTTCTGGCTGGAGGAGTTCGCCGCCCCGTACTACGTGTTCAAGGATGCTGGCGCACAACTGACGTTGGCGTCGCCCAAGGGCGGTCAGCCGCCACTGGACCCGAAAAGTGACGAGCCGGATGCGCAGACTGCTGCGACCGAGCGTTTTCGCAAGGATTCTGCCGCGCAGTCGGCGCTGGCTTCGACAGTCAAGCTGGAGACGGTGAAGGCTGCAGATTTCGACGCAGTGTTCTATCCGGGCGGCCACGGGCCGTTGTGGGATCTGGCCGAGGATCGCCATTCGATTGCGCTGATCGAAGCGTTTTACAACGCGGGCAAACCGGTGGCGGCGGTGTGTCATGCGCCGGGTGTGCTGCGCCATGCCAAAGGCGCCGATGGTCAGCCGCTGGTCAAGGGTAAGCAGGTGACCGGGTTTACCAACAGCGAGGAAGAGGCGGTGCAGTTGACGAATGTGGTGCCGTTTCTGGTCGAGGACGAGCTCAAGGCCAAGGGCGGGATATTCTCGAAAGGTGCGGATTGGTCGAGTTATACCCGCGAGGATGGTTTGCTGCTGACGGGGCAAAATCCGGCCTCGTCGGAAGAGACGGCGTTTGCGCTGCTTTCGAGATTGCGCTGAATAATCTCTGTGCTGAGGAGATTTGTGGTGATGGGATAAATCCCCTCACCACAGGGATATTTGTTGGTTTTCAGGTCAGTTGAGCAGACAGGGTTTTGGCGCACTCTTCGAGGGAGCGTTGCTGCGTTTCGGCGTACAAGCCCAGCTCATCAATGGTCGAGCGGCCCAGCGCCTGTTCGAACGCCTGTCGGTTGGAGTGTTCGCCATAGTGGGTCTGCGCAGCGTCCCCAAGGTTTGACTGAAAAATCCCCGCCGCACTCACCGGCAGGAAATCTTCGTACACCAGCGGTTCAGCTTTCACGTAGCCATCGCGCAATAAATCTTCCAGCGACACCTCGCCCAGACTGCCTGCGGCCAGGCCTTTTTCCGCAACGAAATAGCGAAAATACGCCAGTCCTTGTTCACGCATGCCTTCGATGCTGTCAGGGAATTCGCCAAAGTGCTCAGCCATCAGCGCGTTGTAGTGTGCGGCGTTTGCTTCGTTGGGAAATGCGCCCAGCGCTTCGCGGGCGGCATTCAATAACAGGTCGTACAGCGCACGGCCCTTGGGCGTCAGCGCCGCGCCACGTTGTTCGATTTCACCGAAACGCGCGCTGTGGCTGCCACGGTTTTTACCTTGATCGACCTCTTGATCGGTGAACGCGATCGGCTCGTCCAGTGCCTTGAAACTGGTCTGGCGCAGCAGGATGGGGAATTGTCGCCGTGGCGGGCCTTCGATGACTGCTTTCGGCGTGATGCCATGGGCCGGCATCTGCTCCTGAACGCTGTCGATGTCCAGCGTGCGCGGCGTCAGGTGATTGATGTGTGGGCCTTTGAACGCCACCACGTCGGCGATCAAGCGGTGCTGGGCACTGAGCGTCTGGTATTGCGCGGCGGTGACGGTGGCGCCGTGGTGCCAGCGAAAAGTCTCCAGTGCCTGCAGGACAAACTCCCCGGCTTCGGTTTCATTCAGGCCACCGGCCGTTTCGGCCTGGGCGATCAGGCGCAGCGCTGCCGGGGTGAAGATCGACCGCTTGGCCAACACCGATTCAGCAAATGCGCGCAGTTGCGGATCTTCAATCAGCTCCAGACGCAACAGCGAGGTAAACACCCGGAACGGACTGACCTGCAACGCCTGCTCATGCACGGCGCGAAACGCTGTGGAGTGCACCGGCACACCTGCCGGTGTCAGGTCGTAATAACCCACCGGTTGCATGCCCATCACCGCAAACAGGCGGGCGAGGGTGGCGAGTTCGCTCGCGGTGCCGACGCGGATTGCGCCATGGCGCTCCATGTCCAGCCGCTCGATTTCTCCCGTGCTGTGCAACTGCCGGGCGATCTGTGGCTCACGGTCGAGAACCTGGCGATTGGTCTGCTCCACCAGCGCCATCAGCGCGCCGTACAGCGGCACTTCTTCGCGGTACATGTCGGACATCGCTTTGGAGAAGCGTTGACGGATCAGGTCGGGGCTGACGAAAGGCTGCACGCTCATGAAAAAAATTCCTGCCACGGTCACGTATGGGATGGCAGAAAAGATCGCAGCCTTCGCCCACGCCGGCAAACGAAGAATCCTACGGACTTCATTCTGCCAACGACTGATCCACCAGTTCGATCCAGTGCACCACGGGCGTTCGTCCGGCGCTGGCCAGATGACTCTGGCATCCGATATTGGAGGTGACGATCAATTGCGGCCCGCCGCTTTCCAGCGCATTGAGGCGGTTGTCGCGCAGTTGTCGGGCCAGCACCGGTTGCGTCAGCGAATAGGTGCCCGCCGAGCCGCAACACAAATGCCCGTCGGGCACGGCGGTGAGGTTGAAGCCGATTCGGCTCAGCAGCGCTTCGACGGCGCCGCCGAGTTTCAACGCGTGCTGCAAGGTGCACGGGCAATGCACAGCGATGCGCCGTTGACTGGCGGCGCACACCTGTTCCAGCGGCTCGCGGGCGAGTATTTGCACCAGATCCAGGGTCATTGCGCTGATGCGCTGGGCTTTCGATGCGTAGGCCGGATCGTCCGCCAGCAAATGCCCGTAATCCTTGATGAACGCGCCACAGCCGCTGGCCGTTTGCACAATGGCCTCGGCGCCGTTTTGCAGGTGCGGCCACCAGGCGTCGATGTTCTGCCGAGCGCGGTCGAGGCCTTTGGCTTGCGCGTCGAGGTGATAATCGAGCGCACCGCAACAGCCAGCCTCGGCCACTGGCGTGACGCTGATGCCCAGACGATCAAGAACACGCGCGGTCGCGTCATTGGTGTTCGGTGACAAACCGGGCTGCACGCAACCTTCGAGCAGCAATACCCGGCGCGCATGCCGAGGGGCGGGGCGAGAACCGTTAGCCGGCAAGTGCTGCGGCAGTTTGCTTTCTATCAATCGTGGCAGCAGCGGCCGAAACGTGCTGCCGATACGCAGCAAACCTTTGAACAACTGCGGATTCGGCGCCAACGCGCGTAAGCCTTCACGCAGCAGGCGCTGGGCGGCCGGGCGCGGCACCGCCTGATCGACCACCGCGCGGCCAATGTCGAGCAGGTTGTGGTAATCGACGCCGGACGGGCAGGTGGTTTCGCAATTGCGACACGACAGGCAGCGATCCAGATGCAGTTGGGTCTGCACAGTGGCCGGTGCGCCTTCGAGCACTTGCTTGATCAGATAGATGCGCCCGCGCGGGCCGTCGAGTTCGTCGCCGAGCAATTGATAGGTCGGGCACGTTGCGTTGCAAAAGCCGCAATGCACACAAGTGCGCAGGATCTTTTCCGCCTCGGCGGCGCGGGGCAATTGGCGGGATTGCTCGCTGAGGGTGGTTTGCATGGCTAGAACTCCGCGTACATCCGGCCGGGGTTGAACAGCCCTTGTGGGTCGAGTTGCGCCTTGAGTTGCCGGTGGTAGCGCAACAGCGTCGCGGGCAATGGCTGAAACGGGTGTTCGCTCGCGCCGTGAGTGAAGCAGGTGGCATGGCCGCCGAAAGACTGGGCGAGGGTATGAATATCGTCGCTGGAGGATTTCAGCCAGCGTTGCGCACCGGCCCAGTCGATCAACTGCTCGCCGGGCAGATCCAGTGGCCCGAGATTGTTTGGCAGCGACAGGCGCCAGAGCGGCAGGCCTTCATCGAAAAAGCTCAGGCGGTGCTCATTCAAATCGCGCCAGAACCCTGAATCGAGTGGCTCACCGCCGAGCCGTTGATGCGCCGCTGTGACTGAGCCTTCGCCGCCCTCAAGACGCAGATACAGGCTGTTGCCATCGTGGCACGCCGCGCTGATTGGCAATGGTTGCTGGCCCCACTCGGCCAGTTTGGCCAGCGCCCGTGCGCAATCGATGTCCAGGCGAATGCTCAGGCACTGACGGGGTTTGGGCAGGACTTTCAACGAGACTTCGGTGAGCACGCCGAGACAGCCGAAGCTGCCGGCGAGCAGTCGCGACAGGTCATAACCGGCAACGTTTTTCATCACCTCACCGCCGAAACGCAAATGCTGGCCGAGGCCGGTGATCACCCGTGTGCCGAGGACGAAATCGCGAACCGAACCCGACCATGGCCGGCGCGGCCCGGACAACCCCGTGGCGATCATGCCGCCGACCGTGGCGCCATCGGCAAACGACGGCGGTTCGCACGGCAGCATCTGCCCGCTGGCGTCCAATGCCGCGAGCAGCTCTGACAACGGCGTGCCGGCGCGCACGCTGACCACCAGTTCGGTCGGTTCATACCGGACGATGCCGCGATGGGCTCGGAGGTCGAGCACTTCACCGGCCACCTCGCGGCCGAGGAACGCTTTGCTGTTACCGCCCTGGATCTTCAGCGGCGTGGCATTGGCCCGCGCCTCGTTGACCTGGTCGAGCAGGGCGTCGGCGGCATCGACGTCAGCCATCAGAAACGCTCCAATTCGGGGAAGGGCAGTTGCCCGGCATGAATGTGCATGGCGCCGAATTCGGCGCAGCGGTGCAGGGTCGGAATGTTTTTGCCGGGGTTGAGCAAGCCCTGCGGATCGAAGGCGGCTTTTACCGCATGGAACAGGCTCAGTTCGTCGCTGTTGAACTGCGCGCACATCTGATTGATTTTCTCCCGTCCCACACCGTGCTCGCCGGTAATGCTGCCACCCACCTGCACGCACAACTCAAGAATCTTGCCGCCCAAGGCTTCGGCGCGCTGCAGTTCGCCTGGTTGGTTGGCGTCGAACAGAATCAGCGGGTGCATGTTGCCGTCACCGGCATGGAACACATTGGCCACGCGCAAACCGTATTCCTCACCGAGGCGAGCGATGCCTTGCAGGACGCCGGGCAATTCGCGGCGCGGGATGGTGCCGTCCATGCAGTAATAGTCCGGCGACAGACGCCCGATGGCCGGGAAGGCGTTTTTGCGGCCGGCCCAGAAGCGCACGCGCTCGGCCTCGTCGCGAGCCTGGCGCACTTCAGTGGCGCCGGCGAGGTTCATCACTTCGCGTACCCGCTGACAATCATCGTGGACATCGGCTTCGACGCCATCGAGTTCGCACAGCAGAATCGCCTCGGCATCGACCGGGTAACCGGCGTGGATAAAGTCTTCGGCGGCACGGATGGCGAGGTTGTCCATCATCTCCAGGCCACCGGGAATGATCCCGGCGGCGATGATTTCGGCGACCGCGCGGCCAGCCTTTTCCACCGAATCGAAACTGGCCAGCAGCACTTTTGCCACCTGCGGTTTGGGCAGCAGTTTGACCGTGACTTCGGTGATGATTCCCAGCAACCCTTCGGAACCGGTGAACAACGCCAGTAAATCGAAACCTGCTGAATCGAGAGCGTCGGAACCCAGCGTCAGGCGTTCGCCTTCGATGGTCAGCACTTCGATTTTCAGCAGGTTGTGCACGGTCAGGCCGTATTTCAGGCAATGCACGCCGCCGGCGTTCTCCGCGACGTTGCCGCCAATCGAGCAGGCGATTTGCGACGATGGGTCCGGCGCGTAATACAGCCCGAAAGCGGCCGCCGCCTGGGAGATCGCCAGGTTGCGCACGCCCGGCTGGACCCGCGCGGTGCGGGCAGCGGGGTCGATGTGCAGAATATTGTTGAAGCGCGCCATCACCAGCAGCAGGCCTTGTTCCAACGGTAAGGCGCCGCCGGACAGCCCGGTGCCGGCACCACGGGCGACCACCGGGACGTGGTGCTGGTGGCAGAGCGTAAGCAGGGTTTGCACTTGCTCCAGCCGCCGGGGCAGGGCGACCAGCATCGGTGTGGTGCGGTAGGCCGAGAGGCCGTCGCATTCGTAGGGTTTGAGTTCCTCCTCGCGCCAGAGGATGTCGAGATCCGGGAGGGCCTGCTGCAGGGTTTTCAACAGTTCGGCTTTGTTTACCTGCGGCAATGGGCCGTCGAGGCGTTCGTCATACAAAATGTTCATTTCACCCCCAAAATCCCGACCACTGAATTCTGTCCCTGTAGGAGCTGCCGAAGGCTGCGATCTTTTGATTGTGCTTTTAAGATCAAAAGATCGCAGCCTTCGGCAGCTCCTACAGGGGATTTAGGTCAGCGTTGGTTGCCGAGGAATTGCCGGTATAACCGCGCGGTGTTCGACGGTTGTTCGACCATCGGCATGTGCCCGACGTGATCCCATACATCGACCTGCAGATTGGCGATGCCCTTGCTCCAGACCGGTACGCTGCTGACGTCGATCAAGCGATCCTTGCGTCCCCACAACAGCAGCGCCGGGCATTTGATTTCGGCCAGTTTCGGCTCCATCGGCGGGCTGGCGCGGAAGTCGCGGAAGATTTCTTCCAGTTCATCACGCTGCTGTTCGTAGCGCTGCGCAATGGCGTCCAGCACCAGGCTCGGCACCCACGGTGGTGACTCCATGGTCATTGCGTAAAACTGGCGAAACTCCTCGCGGGAATTGATCAGGAACGGGTTATGCCCGCGCGCCAGATGACGCTCCATGTCACTGACTTCGGGGGCCGTGACGCCCGCCGGGTCGATCAGCGCCACCGAGGCAATCCGCTCCGGATACGTCGCCGCCAGCCATGCCGCGATGTAACCGCCCATGGAGTTGCCGATCACATGGACTTTCTCCACGCCACACACGTCGAGCAACTGGATCATGCGCTTGGCCTGCAGCGGGATGTCATAGCCACCGCCGGCCTTGAAGCCGGTTTCGCCATGGCCGGGCAGGTCCGGAATGATCACCCGGTACTGGCGGACGAAATGGCGGGCGCAGCGCAGCCAAAGGTTCTTGTCGGCGCTGTAGCCGTGCAGCATCAGAATCGCGCTCGACGCTTCATAAGGCCCGCCTTGCCAGGTCGAAACACTCAGCTCGGCGATCGGCACTTCGATCTTGTGCAATTTGTACAACTTGGCCTCGATGGCCATGTTCAGGTCATATAGCCAATGGCCGACCGCTGGGTAACTCAACCAGCTCCAGGCCACGAAAACCGCGAGGGCGACAAACAGCAAAAGCATCGACGTCTTCCTTTTACGTGTTCAGGACAGAATGTGGTCGGCCGGTTTCAGCGCCCGGGTCAACCGGTAATAGCTGAAACTGAAGCCGGGAAACATCGCGATCACATGACCGCTCTTGCTTTGATACCAACTGTGGCAGCCGCCGGACTTCCACACCGTGCGTTCCATCTCACGGTGGATCATTGCAGTGTAGGTACGTTCCGCCTCGCGACGCACTTCGATGCTGCGCAGGCCCTGGGTTTTGAGGGTACGAATGCAGTCGATGATGTAGTTCATCTGCGATTCGATGATGAACAGCGCCGAGGTGTGGCCAATTCCGGTGTTGGGCCCGGTGACGATAAACAGGTTGGGGAAGTCCGGCAGGCTGGTGCCGAGGTAGGCGCGCGGGTACTCGGCCCAGACATCTCTGAGCTGCACGGCGTTTTTTCCGCTGACCGGGTAGGAAATTACCCCGTCGGTGGCGTCGTAACCGGTCGACCAGATGATCAGATCAACCTCCAGGTGTTGCCCGTCCTGCGTATTGATCCCGCTTTCATCGATTGAGGCGATGCCTTGCTCGCGGGTGTGCAGCGTCACATTGGGTCGGGTCAGCGCCGGGTAATAGGTGTTAGAGAGCAACACCCGTTTGCAGCCGATGGTGAAGTCGGGCGTGAGTTTTTCCCGCAGCAGCGGGTTGTGTACCTGACGTTCAAGCAAGCGCAAGGCCTGACGCTGAACCATGCGGATCGCCGGTTTTGAATACTTGAAAGCGATCACCCGCGTTTCGAATTGCCAGTAGATCAGCCAGCGCAGCAGCTTGTAGGCCGGTTTCAATCCGAGCAGCCAGCGCTGGAACCGCCCGAAGACGCGATCAGCACGCGGCAACACCCAGTGTGGCGTGCGCTGAAACACATGCAGTTGCTCGACCTGCGGCGCAATCGTCGGAATCACCTGCACGGCGCTGGCGCCGCTGCCCACAATGGCCACACGTTTACCGCGATAGTCGTAGCTGTGATCCCAATTGTTTGTATGAAATGTCTTGCCCTGAAAGCGATCCTGCCCGGGGATTTGTGGGATGACCGGCTGGCTCAACGGCCCGCTGGCATTGATGACGAATTGCGCATGGAAAGTGCCTTTGCTGGCGGTGTGCACGGCCCAGCGCTTTTCTGTGTCATCCCACTCGATGCGCAAGACATCGGCCTGCAACTCTACGCGCTCACGCAGGCCGAACTGCTCGATCACCTGCTCGGTGTAACGCTGCAGTTCAGCTTGTGCGGCGAACATCTGCGACCAGCGATAGGGCGCAAACGATAGCGAATACAGGGGCGACGGCACGTCGACCGCGGCACCGGGGTAGGTGTTCTGGCACCAGGTGCCGCCGCAGAAATCCCTTCGCTCCAACAGGCGAAAATCATCGATCCCGGCCTTGAGCAAATTGACCGCCGCACATTGGCCGCCAAAGCCGCTGCCGATAATCAACACTTGGTAAGTCTGCATGGGCCTCCTTATAGTTTTTTTTCCGTTTTGCTCCTTTCATGTATAGCCAAATATTCGCTTGGCGGGGGTGTAGGAGCTGACGAGTGAAACGAGGCTGCGATCTTTTGATCTTTTTTACCAGGATCAAGATCAAAAGATCGCAGCCTCGTTTCACTCGTCAGCTCCTGCATGGCTTGCGCAGTGATGGCTATTTAACGTCGCCCTGATAAACTCCCAACACAGCCGTCCTACGGTGTGCAGGTTACGTCGAGTAATCGAGGCCCTTATGGGAAACACGGGAGGAAAGGGACTTTCATTGGCCAGGAGGCTTTATACGTCGCGAACCCTCGGGCTGCTGCTCGGGCTTGTGTGCGTCAGCGTGGCGATGTACCCGCTCGATCCGCCGCTGTGGGTCTGGGCGCTGATGCTGTTCAACGGCCTGCTCTGGCCGCATCTGGCCTTTCAATGGGCGCGCCGCTCGCCGACGCCTTATCACGCCGAACATCGAAACCTGCTGATCGACGCTTTTCTCGGCGGCTTCTGGGTCGCCGCCATGCATTTCAATCCGCTGCCCAGCGCCACGACGATTTCAATGATGGCGATGAACAATGTTGCCATCGGCGGCGTACGGTTTCTGCTGGCCGGTGCGGCTGCGCAGATTCTCGGGGTGGGCGTCGGTCTGGTGGTCTTCGCCCCGGCGTTCATTCCGTCAACCTCGCCGCTGCAACTGTATGCGTGCCTGCCGATGTTGATGTTGTATCCGCTGGCATTGGGCTTGTTGTGCTTTCGTCAGGCCCACACCCTGGGCCGACACAAACGTGAGTTGCTGGCCCTGAGCCGCACCGACAGCCTCACCGGTCTGCTCAACCACGGTGCGTGGAAGGATCAACTGGAGATCGCTTTTCAGCGCTGCAAACGGCAGAAGCAGGGCGCGGCGATTGCCTTGATCGACATCGACCATTTCAAAGCGATCAATGACACCTACGGCCATGTCGCCGGTGACATTGTGCTGCGCCAACTGAGCAAGTTGCTCAAGCAGAACCTGCGCGCCACCGACATTGCCGGGCGGTACGGCGGCGATGAGTTTTGCGTGATTCTGCCGGAGCTGCCGCTGTTCAACGCTGCTCAGGCCATGGAAGCGTTGCGCGAGCGTTTTATCACGTTGGGGTATGAGCAGAATCCGGCGTTGAAAGTCAGTCTGAGCATTGGCCTGGCGGCGTGGGATCCGTCTCACGTCGATGCGACGCGCTGGCTCAATGACGCCGATCAGGCGCTGTACGAAGCCAAGGCCAATGGACGCAATCGGGTGATCTGCAACTGCGACAACAAGCCCAGGCGCGAACTGCTCGACTCAGTCTGACCCCACAAATCCCCTGTAGGAGCTGCCGAAGGCTGCGATCTTTTGATCCTGATTTTTTAACAGCAAGATCAAAAGATCGCAGCCTTCGGCAGCTCCTACAGGTGTTCGGGAACAGGTGTTTGGGAGCAGGTGTTCGGTGTGGGTCAGGGTGATGTCGTATTGGGAGTAGAGCGTCGCGCCGATGTCGGGTACGGTTAAATCCCCCCGACGCGAAACAAGGATCGCTTCATGACGTTCTCCTTTTCCCGCTCTCTGTTGGCCGCAAGCCTGGGTCTGTCCCTCGCATTCTCTGCGGCCAGTGCCTTTGCCGAACCGCATAAACAAGTCCTGGCCGATGCTGAGCAATATCAGCCTGATGCACTGAAACTGCTGGAACGGCTGGTCAATATCGACTCCGGCTCCGGGTATGAACCGGGCCTCAAGCAAGTCAGCGAGATCGCCATCGATGAGCTGAAAAAGCTTGGCGCGACGATCGAGCTGGTACCGAATACGCCGGAAAAATCCAACCATGTGCTGGCCACGTTCAAAGGCACCGGCAAGGCGAAAATCCTGCTGATGGCGCACATGGACACGGTGTTCAAGGAGGGCTCCGCCGCCGAGCGACCGTTTCATATCAAGGACGGCCGCGCCTACGGTCCGGGGGTGATGGACGACAAGGGCGGCATCGTTGCCGGGATCTACGCGCTGAAAGTCCTGAAAAACCTCGACTTCAAAGACTACGCACAAATCACCTTCCTGCTCGACGCCAGCGAGGAAACCGGTTCGGACGTCGCCACCGACCTGATCAAGAAAACCGCCAAACAGCACGACGTGACTCTCAATCTGGAGCCGGGGCGCCCGGCCGATGGCCTGGTGGTGTGGCGCAAGGGTAGCGCGACGGCGCTGGTCGAGGTCAAGGGCAAGGCGGCGCACGCCGGTGTCGCGCCAGAACTGGGACGCAACGCCGCGATGGAGGTGGCGCACCAGATTCTGCAACTGGGCAAGCTCGGGGATGAAGCGAAGAAAACCACCATCAACTTCACCGTGCTCAAGGCCGGCGACCGCACCAACGTGATTCCCGACCAGGCCACGGCCAAAGCTGATGTGCGCGCGGCGGTGCCGGAAGAGTTTGATCGGATCGAGAAAGATCTGGCGCGGGTGTCGCAGGACAAGCTGATTGCTGAGACAGAAGTGAAGACTTCGTTGCAGCGAGGTTTGCCACCGATGCCGCAGACCCCCGAGTCGGATCGCCTGATGGCCATGGCCCAAGGGATTTACGGCGAGATCGGCCGCAAGTTGACCGAGGAGGGCAGTGGTGGTGCGGCGGATGCCAGTCTGTCCGCTGGAGTAGGCACGCCGACGCTGGATGGGTTCGGGATTGTCGGTGGCAATATCCATACGCCTGAGGAATACGCCGAAGTGGCGAGCGTGGCGCCGCGGATCTATCTGTTGTCGCGGATGATCATGGAGTTGTCCAAATCGTCGTGAGATTAGCGGTGCAGCCGCTGGCCTCATCGCTGGCAAGCCAGCTCCCACAAGGTTTGGTGCTGAACCATCAATCGATGTCGAACCGCATAACCTGTAGGAGCCTGGCTTGCCAGCGATAGCGTCAGCCCGGCCAATCCATCACTCCTCCCACAGGGTTTGGTGCTGAACCATCAAGCGATGTCGAACCGCAAAACCTGTGGGAGCCTGGCTTGCCAGCGATGGCGCCAGCTCGGCCAATCCATCACTCAGCCCAAAGGATTTGGTATGAGCCATTAAGCCATGGTTGGCCGCATAACCTGTGGGAGCTGGCTTGCCAGCGATGGCGTCAGCCCGACCAATCCATCATTCCTTGACGCTCATGTATTCCTTGGCCCACAGGATGTATTCCTCGGGCTGGGTATAGGTGTGCGTCAGTTCGGTTGCGCTCAGGTCGGAGGCCTGGGTGAAGATTTGTCGCTGTTCGCGCAGGCTGTCGTACGTTGCCTTGATAGCGGCAAAGTAGGCGCCGTGGCCGTCGATGGTCACGCGCACACCGAGTTCAGCCAGACGCTTGTCGTCGCGCAGCGCCGGGTTGCCGTAGGTGACCAGCATCAGCGGTACGGTCAAATGCTCGGCGATTTGTTCGAGCTGATCGAAGTCCTGAATCCCGACCATGCAGATCCCGTCGGCGCCCGCCGCTTGGTACTGCCGGGTGCGGCTGATGATTTCCTGGTTGGGCAGGATGCCGGCGTTGGTACGGGCGATGATCGCCATTTCCGTATCGACTCGAGCTTCCAGCGCTGCGCGGATCTTGCCGACGCCTTCGGCGACGGTGATCAGGTCGGTGGATTTGCGCCCGAATTGCGCGGGCAGCAGAGTGTCTTCGATGGTCAGGGCCGCGACGCCGGCGCGTTCCAGTTCAACGATGGTGCGCATCACGTTGAGGGCGTTGCCGTAGCCGTGGTCGGCGTCGGCGATCACCGGCAATTGCGCGACGCGGCCAATGCGCGTGGCCTGTTCGGCGAACTCGCTGAGGGTGATCAGGGCAAAGTCCGGTGCACCCAGCACCTGCAACGACGCCACCGAACCACCGAGAATTCCCACTTCAAAACCCAGGTCAGCGGCGATCCGCGCGGACATCGGGTCGAACACCGAGGCCGTGTGGTAGCAGGTGTCGGAGGCCAGCAACTGTCGGAAATTACGGCGCAAATCTTGATGAGAAAGCCTGGTCATACGAGTTCCACCAATACAAAGGAATGGAAAGGCTTGAGCAAATGTGTCAACGCCGAAGGTCTAAAAGGCTATCACGCTGGGATGGTCAGGTTCATGACGATTTTTTCGGTAACGGTAAAACAGAAAAGGTTGCAGACGTCTAAACGTCTGCAACCGGATGACTCAACTCGAGGGCGAGGGGTCAGACTTTATTGATGTCTCCCCAGATTTTTTTGATTTCATGGATGTTTCCCACGTTGTAGCGCGGAATGCCCAGGCCGGCGCAAGGGGCTGCAGCGGCGGTTTTGACGGCGGTATTGATGACGTTGGAGCCTGCACGCAGGAGTGGCGCGTTGTTCCAGTTGTTTTGGGTAGTGTTCATATCAATTTCCTTTTTGATTAAGTGGGCAGTCAATACTGACCCCGATTTAAAAGTGCGATCGTTTTTTCATAAAAATCGATCTCTTGCATTGCAATGCCGGGATGAGTCGGCAAGTAGTTTTCGTCGAAGCACCATGCTTCTTCGCTTGTCTGCGCAAGCGGCGCGTGAATAAGCACGCTCAGCGAAGCAGACATTTGTTTTGGCGGCAGTTGTCGATGAATCTCATGAAGTGGTTTCATGTGAAGCACTGTACCTGGCGCCAGTTTCAGTTCGGTTTCCTTTCCTAGACGAGGGCGGACCCCCGCAAGGAGTGGAGTGCGGTCGAAGATTTCGCGCTTTATGGTGACGTAACCGTCTCCCGCATAACCTACGCAGTACATTTCGAAGTCGTGCGTATGATTAAGGTGATAAATAAAAGTTTCGCCTTCATCTTGTGAGTCGACAGGCGCCCAGAACCCCAAGCGGACAGTGTAAGTATCACAAGAGTGCAGGACGAAAGCGTAAGCGTTATAACGATAGTGCGCCGTACTGAAACCGTGCGCTTGAATGCCCTCGTACAAATGCTCGCTCAGTAATGTTCTGTTCTTGGCAAGGTCTTTCAAGTCTTCAATGATCGAGTTCTGATCTGTATTGAAGTTGTAGTTGTCCATGCGTTGGATGAAGTTCGCTAAATTCATGGTGCACTGTCCATATGAGCATCAAGATAACGATTCAATTGCTCGTTTTGCAGCAATCTCATCACCGGCGCATACGCAAGGGCTGCCGCTTTATCCTCTTGGGCGATAACATTGAAAGCCTTCCAGGTGACCGCCGGGTGTTGGTGGTAAATCAGCTCTTCAGCGACTTTGCGGGCGTGTGGATCCGCCGCGGCCTCAAGCAGTTCGAGGCTGACAAGGAAGCGCGCTGCGCTTTCATCGTTCGGAAGCCAGGCTACTTTTTTCAGTGTGCGACGGTCGAATACCGCAATGTCGGCACGCCGGTCGATCAGGTTGATACTGGCGCTGAGAACCTCCTGGTCGCATTCGAACAACTCTTTGGTGCCGTCGATGTACAACGCCTGACCGTCATCGACTGTAGTGTTGTCACCCAGACTCAGTTGGTCGTCTTCGATCGTGTAGCGCTGGACGTTAAAGGGAGTGTTGTTGATCGAAAATAAAAATGTTTTGCCGGGAACAGAATAAAAATAAGGTGAAGCTGTGGTGCTGTCAGGCGCTTTGATACTGATGTTGCCCGCTGCATTATAGTACAAGGTCAATGTGCGGGTGTAAGGGTTGGTGCTGTTAAGGGCTTGAGCTTTGTAGTGCTGGATGCCGAGCGTTTTAATGCGAGTGTCAAGCAGGTTGCAAAGTGTGTTTACTTCGGATGTCATGTTGTTTTTGTTAAGGGTGTCGAGGATTAGTTTTGGTTCTAAGTCAGTGTCTAATAATTCAGTAATCATGGTTGCTTGCTGTTGAGTAAGTGGGCTTGAGTTAAATTTATAGTCCGGAGTTGGTTTGGGCAAGTTGAGGTGTGTAAGTTGTTGTGTTTCGGGTTTTAATTGGAGTGTTTTTTTTGGAGGGGTGTTAGTTCGGTTGATGCTGCCGATATTGGCTTGCGAGATAGTTGTTGGAGAGTAAAACGTCCGGTGATGACGGCCGTTAGTGGTGACCGTCGGGAAGTTTGAAGTAAAGATTATGAAGGGGCGCGAGGCGCAAGACGATGTGCGATATACAGTAATCAGGCCGCAACGGCCTGCTGTTGTTGATTGGGCAACATGACCGCGCGCACCGAGTTGCCTGGCTGCAGTTGCAGGCGTTTGGCCGTCAGGCGATCAATCACCAGGCTGCTGCCAACTCGACGGGCGCGGGCGACGGTGATGCGGCAGTTCTCCAGGCGGCGGTTGTGGATCAGCCACAGTGGCGCCTGGTCATCCGGGGTGCCGAGGCTCAGGGTCAGTTCCACGCTGTCGCGCACGGTACGGATACTGCGCACGGGGGCTTCAATCACCGGTCCACCGTCGAAAATGTCGATATAACCCTTGTGAGAAAAACCCTCGGCCTGAAGGATTTTCAGCGCCGGCTCGGTATTGGGGTGCGCCTGGCCGATGGCCGCCTGAGCCTCTTCGGTGAGCAGGCAGGTGTACAGCGGCTGGCGCGGCATCAGTTCGGCGATGAACGATTTGTTGCCCAGTCCGGACAGGTGATCGGCGTGGCTGAAATCCATCTGGAAGAAGTGTCGGCCCAGACTGTCCCAGAACGGCGAACAGCCCAGTTCATCGGCACTGCCGCGCAGTTCGGCGATCATCTTTTCGCCAAACAGGTGTGGAAACTCGGCGACGAACAACAGCCGCCCCAGTGACAACAACCGGCCATTGCTGCCATGACGTTGAGCATGGCCGAGAAACAGCGAGCACAGTTCCGATTGGCCGGTCAGTTCGTTGTTGAGAAACAGTGTCGGGATTTGCCGTTGTATGCCCAGATCCGGCGCCGAACTCACCGTCAGCCCCACTCGATAGTTGTACCAGGGCTCGCGCAAGCCGACCGCCCCGGACAGCGCGCTGACGCCGACCACGCGCATGTCATCGTCTTCGAGCACGAACAAATAATCCGCGTCGGCACGTTCTACCTGCTCGGCGAATGCCCGTTGCGCCCAGCGTACCCGATGGGCCAGGCGATCTTCGTTGGCCGGCAGGGTGGTGAACCCCGGGCCGGCCTGTTGAACCAGCGTCATCAACGCTGGCAGGTCGCTGACATTGACCGGGCGGACAATCATGCTGTAACTCCTTTTGCGCGCCTGTTCGGGCACTGTCGTTGGCTGCGGCACCGGGCGTGGTTCACAGGGCAATCAGCCGGATCGGGCTGCCATCGGTCACGTTCAGCGCCGCACACATGGCCGGGGTGAGGGCCAGCGGTTGATCGGCGTGGACATCCAGTTCGGCGACGATGGCCCGGAAACCCTGCAGCGCATCGTTGCTCAGCAGGTAGCGGCCACGGGCATCGATCCGCGACTGCTGCTGCACCGGGAGGATCTGGCTGCGAACGATCGACCGAATGTTTGCGGTGCGCGCATAGAGCGTCGGGCCGGCGTCGAACAGGTCGATGTAGCTGTTGGTTTCAAAGCCCTCACGCTCAAGAATGTCGAACGCTTCCTGCCCGTCAGGGTGAATGCGCCCGATGCATTCCTGCGCCGCCAGCGGCAGCATCGGCACGTAGATCGGGTATTGCGGCATCAGTTCGGCAAGGAACGAGCGGCTCTGCAACCCACACAACCTTTCGGCTTCGACGTAAGGCAGATCGAAGAAGTGTTTGCCCAGCGCATCCCAGAAGGGCGATTGGCCGTTCTCGTCGCTGTAGCCGACGATTTCAGTAATCACCGCTTCGGCGAAACGCGGCGCATGAGCGGCGATAAACAGCAGGCGCGCCCGCGAAAGCAATTCGGAAAAAGCTGTACGCACCAGCCCTGCGTCAATGTGAAAACCGCGCAGCAGCGTGTGATCGTTGAGGTCATGGCACAGCGACAGCGCCGGCACGCCGTGCTCGATGTTCAACTCCCGCGAGGCGCTGGTGAAATGGCGGTTGCGCAGGCTGTAGAACGGCTCGTTGAAGCCGGCGGTGGCAACAATTTCCGAGCAACCCGACAGACGCTGGGTTTCAAGGTCTTCGAGCACGAAGAAGTAATTCTCCGGGCCCTGCGCCGCCGCTGCGCTTTCGAATGAGGCACAGGAGGCGGTGATTTTCTCGCGCAAGCGTTCGCTGTCATCCGGCAGAGAGGTCACGCCCACCAGGCTATCGCGGGCCAATTGTTGTAACTGAGGCAGGTCGGTTAGCTCGACTGGGCGTAAGACCAGCATGGATGTACTCCTGTATCAAAAGGTCCGGTGAGTTCACCGCACCTGACTATCACTGTCGGGTTCCACGCGTTAAATCAGCGGTCGCCTGATTTGTTGTCAGACGCCGCCCTTTTTCTTGTCAGCCATTGCTCGGGTCGGGCAGCGCGGTACTGGCGCCGAGCTTGTTCAGGAAGAACAGATACACCAGGCCCAGCGCGATCCAGATCAGCCCGAGTTTCTGCGCATCGACGCCCATGTTGTACATGATGGCCGCGACGATGATGAAGCCGATCACCGGGCAGATCAGGTGGCGCACGACCTTTCCGGACTTCTGCCGACGCCAGTAGTAGTTGATCACTGTCAGGTGCAACAGCATGAAGCCGCTGAGGGCGCCAAAGTTGACGAGGGAGGTCAGGGTGTCGACCGAGTTGATGAACAGGTAGCAGATCAACAGCGACAGTACCGCCACCAGATAAATGCTCAGGTACGGCGTGTTGTGTTTCGGATGTACTTTGGCCAGCACTTTCGGCAATTTGCCGTCGCGGGCCATGCCGAACAGCAGGCGCGATACCGCGGCTTGCGAGGTGATCGCCACGGCCACGCCCCAGGCCAGCGCGGTGGCTACGCCGGTCAGCGTCGCCAGCCAGCTGCCGGCAGCAATTTCGGCGATTTCATAGAACGCGGTGTCGGCGGAGGTGAAGCCCATGCCGGCCGCCAGATCGGTGGCGATCCAGGTTTGCGCGACGAAAATCACGCCCATGACCAACAAGGTAATCAGCGCCGCTTTGCCAACACTCTTGCCCGGATCGCCTTTGATTTCTTCGGCGAGCGTCGAGATTGCATCGAAGCCGAGGAACGACAGCACCGCAATCGACACCGCTTGCATCAACAGGGCGAAATTGAACGTCTCGGGGTTGTACAACGGCGCCAATGTCAGCTCGCCGTGACCGCCACCGTTATGCAGGGCCGTCCAGGCGTAAAACAGGAAGATCCCCAGCACGACCAGTTGGGCCAGCAGGAAGATGATGTTCATCCGCGCGGTGAACGTGATGCCGCGCAGGTTGACGAATGTTGCGCTGACGAGGAACGCCAGAATAAAGCCGACTTTTGGAATGTCCGGGTACAAATGGTTGAGCGCCATCGCCGCATACACATACAGCAGCGGTGGAATCAGCAGGTAGTCGAGCAGCATCAACCAGCCAGCGATAAAACCGACATGCTGGTTCAAGCCACGTTGCGCGTAGGAATACACCGAGCCTGCGATCGGAAATGCCTTGGCCATGCTGCCGTAGCTGAGCGCGGTAAACAGCATCGCCACCATGCCGATGATGTAGGCCAGCGGCACCATCCCCGGCGCCTCGGCGTTAACGTAGCCATACACACCGAACGGGGCGATGGGGATCATGAAGATCATCCCGTACACCACCAGGTCCGTGAGGGTCAGGCTACGTTTCAACTCTTGCTTGTAGCCGAATTCTTCAATTTCCATGAAGCGCAACTCCTTGTCAGCCAGATCGGTCGTTTTTTAGTTGTTATGTCGGTCCATCGTTTACAGCGTCAGCAGTCTTGCGTTACAGCAATGGCGCGAGGTATCCGGCCCAGCGCGATACCGCTTCGGGGCTGCGCAACAAGTCGTTGCGCACCTCGATCAGCACCGAATCCAGGCCCCGGGCATCACCGTGTACCGGCACGGTCATGTCGCCCAGCGGATCAATCTTGTACGGCTGGTTGCCCGCCACTTTCAGCAGATGCTCAGCGAGCCCGTCGAGCAGGCGTTGTGCGTAGTCCTTCGCCTGACCAAACAGCACGCCGACTTCCAGCGGTCGTGGCTGGCCGTAATACACCGGGGTAAAACTGTGAATCCCCACCACCCGTACCGGTTGCCCTTTAGCGATGCGTTCGTCGATCAGCGTCTGCAAGCGTGTGTGAAACGGCTTGAACAGGGCCTGGCGTCGGTATTCGCGCGTGGCTTCGTCCAGCTCACGGTTGCCCGGGATCTGATAGATCTCGCTCTGTGCCGGAATGCTGTCGGGCGCATGCCGTGGACGGTTCAGGTCGATCAGCAGTCGCGAATAATTGGCGCTCAACAGTGTGGCGCCAAGTTTTTCCGATAATTGCTCGGCCAGTTGCAGTGCGCCGATGTCCCAGGCGATGTGTTCACGGGCGGCGGCCTCATCCAGGCCCAGATTGTTCAGGGCATCGGGGATGTAGCGGCTCGCGTGTTCGCACACCAGAATCAACGGATGTGTCGAGTCCTCGCGGCTCAGGTTGTAGGCCGGGCGGGTGTACAACCCAAGCTCGGCGGATTCAGTACAGGCGTGCATAGTGCTCACACAGGTCAGCAGGCGAGAGCTGTTCCGTCAGCGCCAGTTCCTCGGTTTTAAGGGCGTGATACGTGTCGAGCAACGGCTTGGGCAGCCATTCATTGAAGGCTGCACTGTCGCGCAGGCAATCCAGCGCCTGGGCGAGCGAGGCGGGCAGGGCAACGATGCCCCGGGCCTGGCGTTGCTCGTCGTTGAGTGAATCGGGCACTTCGTCGGTGATCGCGTTCAGGGCCAGACGCTGTTCAATGCCCAGTCGCCCGGCAATCAGCAGTGCCGCCATGGCCAGGTGCGGCGACGCCGTGGCGTCCATGGCGCGAAATTCGAGGTTGAACTGCTGGGCCACGGATTTGCCACCCAGGGTCACGGTCGGGCAGATGCGCAGCGCCGCTTCACGGTTCTGTTGACCGAGGCAGGCGTAGGACGCGCTCCAGTGGTGCGGCTGCAAGCGTTGGTACGACACCGGCGTCGGCGCAGTGAACGCACACAGGGCCGGCAAGTAATGCAGGACGCCCGCTGCCCAGTGCTGGCCAAGACTCGACAGACCGTTGCTGGTGCCCGCGTCGTAGAGCATCGGCTGACCGGCCAGATCCAGCAGGCTGACGTGCAAGTGCACGCCGTTGCACACCGCATGCTCGGCGGTTTTCGGTGCGAAGCTCAGGTCCAGGCCCATTTGCCGGGCGATCTCGCGGGTGATTTCGCGCACGTTGACCGCGCGGTCTGCCGCGGCGACGCCCAGTGTCGGCCGACAGGTGATTTCGTATTGATGCTTGCCGTACTCAGGCAGGAACATTTCCGGCTCGACACCCCCCGCGCGCAGGGCGCTGAGCAGCCAGCCACCGAATTCGGCGCCCTGACGCTGGGCTTCGAGGGAAAACGCCAGATGCTCGACAAACCCGGCGTGCAGGTTGAATTCGTGTTCGAACGCGGCGTTGACTTGCAAGCCCAACGCATCGCGATAGCGCTCGATCTCATCACGCAGCAGTGTGCGCGGGCAGGCGCCCCACGCGCGACCATCGGTCTCGCGGATATCGCCGTGGATGAAGTCCAGCGCCGGCGCATCGGCATCCGGGCCATTGCCAACGGTGACGCGACTGCTCAGATCGGGAATCAACCGCAAGTCGCCATAAGCGCCCCACGGATTAGCCGAGGCGATGATGTCCTGTGGCGTCAGCGCGCTATTGGCCGGCACCCAGCCGCAACCGGCGGCCTGGTAATGCTCAAGCTCATCGGTGGGAAACGAGCGGCCACGGGTGATGCCGATCAGGTCGGTGGTGACGATGGTGGTCATCGGCAGCGGCGTCAGGCGTGCGCTCATGGCTGCATCTCCTGCAGGCGGCCGAGCACGGTGTCGGTGTTGGTGATCCAGCAATAACCCTTGATTGCGTTCAGGCAGGCGTGATGGCGTTCGGCGCTGTAGGTGGCACAGGCATCCTCCACCAGCGTCACCAGATAACCGCGATCGGCAGCATCGCGCACGGCCATGTCCACGCACTGGTCGGTGACGATGCCGGCGATGATCAAGTGGCGGGTTTCGAGGTTGCGCAGCACGTAGTCGATGGCGGTCGAGTTGAACACGCCGGACGAGGTTTTTGGCAGGACGATTTCGTTTTCCTGCGGGGTCAGTTCAGCAATGACCTGCGCCTGCGGGCTGCCCTTGGGCAGGTGCATGTCTGACAGCTTGTGATCGAGCGAGCGGTCGCGACCATCGGCGGTCAGGCTTTCAATGATCGTGTGCAACACATTCTGCCGGGCCTGGCGAAAGGCGCCGAGCAACCGCTGCTGGTTGGGCACCACCTGCGTGCGGGCGCGGTTGAGGAAGTACTCGGCGTCCGGGCCACTGAGGTGCGGGTCGAACTGCGGTTCGAGCCAGGCGCGCTGCATGTCGACCAGCAGCAACGCCGTGTGGTCGGTGACAAACGGCTGGTCCCGTGGCGAGCGGTGGGGAAGGCTGAACATCCTTATTTTTCCTCCAGCAGATGAGTGGCGAATTCGTTGCGCAGGGCGTCGATGCCTTCCAGGCGATCGGCCAGTTCCGGGCCGCGCAGGGTCAGGCAGGCAATCAATGCCTCGACCTGGGCCAGCGCCGGCACCATGGTGTCGAACGGTGAGGCCGATTCGACCGGGGCGCTGATGATCAGATCAGCCATCTCGCGCAGCGGCGACGCGTAGATATCGGTAAACAACACCACCCGGGCGTTGTTGTTTTTTGCCGCGCTGGCGACGCGCAGGGCCTGGGTCTGATAACGGCGATAGTCGAACACCAGCACCACGTCCTGACGTTGCAGGTCGAACAACCGGTCGGGCAGCAGCGCATTGTCTTCCAGGGCAAAACAGCCGGGACGCAACAGGCGTAAATGATTGAGCAGGTACGTGGCCATCAGGCTGCTGAAACGGCCGCCGAAGCAGTACACCTGATGGCGTGCATCCAGCAGCCAGTCGACGAGGATTCGTATGTCTTCGGGTTGCGTCAGCGCCTGGGTTTCAAGTAACAGACGATGGCTGTCAGCAAGGTAGTGGCTCCAGGCATCGTCCTTGTTCTGATGCGAGCGAGGCTGCAACAGGGTGCTTGGCGAGCGCAGGCGATGGTCCATGTCACTGAGCAGGGCATCCTGGAATTCGGCATAACCACCAAAACCGAGCTTCTTTACCAGCCGCACGATCGTCGGGTCGCTGACACCGGCATGTTCGGCCAGACGTGCCATCGGCCCCAGGCCGTTGCGCGGGTACTGATCAAGCAAGGCGCGAACGACTTTGCGCTCCGACGGCGTAAGATCAAGGCCGGGGTCGGTGATCAGGTCTCTGAGAGGGGGCATCCGGGCTCCTGCTGGATGGAGGGGTGTTGAATTCGCTTCATAATCCGTTAAAACAGTATTTATGTAACTGACGCTACATGTCTAGTGAATTTTTTACCGTGGAGCAAAAGCCCCAAAATGGGGCAAGACGCCCGTGTAACAAGGGCTACACGGTAGTCGCTCTGTCTTGTAGTCCATTGCCCGGAACGACGTCAGAAATTGCCGATTCGGCACTTCGCAAAAGGTTGCCGTCAGCGCCGTCGAGTTGGCTGCAACCCTCCGTCATACGGCACAATGGCGGTTATTGCCGACGGCTGCGCCGATTTTTCCCGACCTTCGAATGAGTGACTGCTTGTGCGTACCACCCGTTTGACTCTGATTTGCCATGCCCGAACCGTCGCACAGAAATTGTCGCGTTTTCCTACAAACGAGCCTGTTGAAAATGAGCAATTAGCGTCTGACTTTTGGGCGACACGGCTCGATTCACCGTTCCGTCTGTTGTGTGGTCCGGAATTGCGCACCCGGCAAACGGCTGAGTGGTTCGGCACGGACGCTGAAGTGGTCCCGGCCTTGCGCGACTGCGACTGGGGGCATTGGCACGGGCAGTCGATCAAGGATCTGCAGCAGACCGATGCACACGCATTGCAAGCCTGGCTGGCCGATCCTCACGCGGCACCGCATGGCGGTGAGTCAGTGGCGCAAGTGGGCGAGCGGGTCGCCGCCTGGCTCGAAGGGCTGACCGCAACACCCGGGCATGTCGTCGCCGTTACCCATCCTTACATTGTGCGCGCCGCGTTGATGCAGGTGGTGCAGGGCGCGGCCTTCAACGCAGTCGATGTCGAGCCGCTGGCCATCCTCGAGTTACGCTTCAACGGTATCTGGCGGCTACGCTTGCCGGGTATCGACATCAAGGAGACGCGCTGATGAAAAAGCTGCTGGTGATCGGCATCGGCGCCGGTAATCCGGACTACATCACGATGCAGGCGGTGAAGGCGCTGAATCAGGTCGATGTGTTCTTCCTCATGGATAAAGGTCAGAGCAAGGACGCGTTGATTGACCTGCGCCGCGAGATCTGTGAACGCTACATCACCGATCGCGCTTACCGTTTCGCTGAAGCCCACAGCCCCGAGCGTGAACGCGGCGACGTCGACTACGCCGCCAGCGTCGCTGACCTCAACCACGCCAAGCAACGCACCTTCGAAAGGCTGATCAATGACCAATTGTCTGACGGTGAGTGCGGTGGTTTCCTGGTCTGGGGCGATCCGGCGTTGTACGACAGCACGATTCGTATCCTGCAGGCGATTCTGGCGTCAGGGCGGTGTGCCTTTGAGTTTGAAGTGATCCCGGGAATTACCAGCGTCCAGGCGCTGGCGGCACAGCACAAGGTGCCGTTGAACACGATTGGCCGCTCAGTTGAAATCACCACCGGGCGGCGTTTGGCGGCGGGGCAGGTGAGTGACGCGGACAGCGTGGTGGTGATGCTCGACGCTGAAGATTCCTATCACACGGTGAAGGATCAGCAGACGGAGATTTACTGGGGGGCTTATCTGGGTACGCCGGATGAAATACTGATCAGCGGGCGACTGGCGGATGTTGCCGATGAAATCGAGCGGGTGCGCAAGGCGGCACGGGCTGAGCATGGGTGGATCATGGATACGTATTTGCTGCGCAGGCCTTAGATTTTTGCTGGCCGGGCGGGCCCAATCGCCGGCAAGCCAGCTCCCACAGGTTTTTGTGTCGCTGGGGATTATGGATCTACCGCCGAACGGTGTAGGAGTGAGCCTGCTCGCGATGGCGTTGGTTCAGTCAATGAGGATGTTGGCTGGGCAGGCCTCATCGCGAGCAGGCTCACTCCTGCAGGGATATGTTTTGAGCAGAGACAGTGGCAACAGTGCTGATCATTGTGGAAAAGGCGTCGGCATAGCTTGAATTGATGCCATCTGATCCACCGCCATCGCGGGCAAGCCTTGCTCCTACAGGTATTTGGGTTGTTCACACATCTTCAGTCAGCGCAAACCCTGTGGGAGCTGGCTTGCCAGCGATTGGGCCATCGACCACACCTCAGGAATCGGCATTGACCCCTCGCCCGAACCGCTCGCGATACACCGAGGGCGGCACGCCGACCACCGTGCGAAACGCCACCCGAAAACTCTCCACCGAGCGATACCCGCAACGCTGAGCAATCTGCTCGGTGTTCTGCGGCGTGCTCTCCAGCAGCTCCCGCGCTCGCGCCAGTCGTTCGTGCTGCAGCCACGCCTTGGGTGATTGGCCACTGGCCTCGGTAAATCGCCGCAGAAAGGTCCGTTCGCTCATCGCCGCCTCGCTGGCCAGGTCGCGCACCTCCAGCGGCTCATGCAGACGCTCGCGGGCCCATTGCATGACGCGTGACAGATCGTTGCGCGGCGTCGGGCTCACGGGCGTCGGAATGAACTGCACCTGGCCGCCGGTGCGTTGCGGCGACATCACCAGTCGGCGGGCCACGGCGTTGGCCACTTGAGTACCGAAGTCCCGCGCCACCAGATGCAGGCAGGCATCAATCCCGGCAGCGCTGCCAGCGGAAGTAATCAACTGGCCAGAGTCGACGTACAGCACATCTGGATCGACCGCGATGGCCGGAAAGCGCTGCGCCAGTTCCGTGGTGTAGCGCCAGTGCGTCGTCGCGCCATGGCCGTCGAGCAAACCGCTGGCCGCCAGCACGAACACCCCGGAGCAGATCGACAACAGCCGCGCCCCTCGGGCGTGGGCCTGACGCAGTGCGTCGATCAGTGCCGGCGGCACCGTGGCGTTTCGGTCGCGCCAGCCGGGGATGATGATCGTGCGGGCTTCGGCCAGCAGTTCCAGACCGCCATCGGCCAACACCTGAATCCCGCCCATGGCGCGCATCGGGCCTGGATCGACCGCCGCAATCGCGTGTTCGTACCACGGAAACTCGAACTCGGGACGCGCCAGGCCGAAGATCTCCACGGCAATGCCGAACTCGAACGTGCAGAGGCCGTCGTAGGCCAGAATCGCAACCAGACCTGGTGATATCGGCATTTGGCGGAAAATTCCCGGTGAGTGTCTTGTGCGCCACTGTAGCGATTCGCGGCGGCTGGATAAAGTCTGTTCATCCCCAACGAGACACAGGAGCAACCCCTCATGCCTAGCCTGGTTCGCGACATTCCCGCCGCCCCTTCGGCCATCGCCCTGATGCATTTCAGCAACCGTCTGACCTTCGAAACCGATTGTTCCGACGTCCACAGCAGCCAAGAGGCCGCCGAGGTCGACTTCGTGTTGGTCGACGTGCGCGGGCCGCTGGCCTTTGAGCGCGGCCATGTGCCCGGGGCCATCAATATTCCGACGCGATTGCTCACGGCTGAAGGGTTGGCGAATTACCCGAAAACCACGCTGTTCGTGGTCTATTGCGCCGGCCCGCACTGTAACGGCGCGAACAAGGCGGCGGTAAAACTGGCGGCGCTGGGTTACCCGGTCAAAGAGATGCTCGGTGGCGTGACCGGGTGGCTGGATGAAGGATTCCAACTGAGCGTGGCGCAACCCGCCCGCAGCGCATTCCCCTGCGAATGCTGAACCTTGTAGGAGCTGCCGCAGGCTGCGATCTTTTGATCCGTGTCGTTAAAAAGATCAACAGATCGCAGCCTGCGGCAGCTCCTACAGGGGGATTGGTGTTTTTCCTACAGCCTTTGATGTTGCTGAATTGTCTCGCCGGTTTTTTGTAAGTATTTGTCGCATCAACACAATTTACCCTGTGCGCGCCGCCATAGACTGCCGGCCACTTCAGTATTTGCCGCCAAATGGCCATGACTGAACGCTGAATCGAAAGCTGCCAATAAAAGCCTCCGCACACAGGAGTAATAAATGAAGAAGCTAGTGATGTTCGGTGCCCTGGCACTGTCGATGTTGTCCCTGACCGCTGTGGCCGAAGACGCCAAGCCGATCCGCATCGGTATTGAAGCCGGTTACCCGCCATTCTCGATGAAAACCCCTGACGGCAAACTCGCCGGTTTCGATGTGGACATCGGCGATGCGCTGTGCGAGCAGATGAAAGTCAAATGTACCTGGGTCGAGCAAGAGTTCGATGGCCTGATCCCGGCACTGAAAGTGAAAAAAATCGACGCGATCCTGTCCTCGATGACCATCACTGATGACCGTAAGAAAAACGTCGATTTCACCATCAAGTACTACCACACCCCGGCCCGCTTCGTGATGAAGGCAGGCTCGAACATCACCGACCCGCTGACCCAGCTCAAAGGCAAGAAAGTCGGCGTGCTGCGTGCCAGTACCCACGACCGTTTCGCCACCGAAGTACTGGTTCCAGCCGGGATCGACCTGGTACGTTACGGTTCGCAGCAGGAAGCCAACCTCGACATGACTTCGGGTCGTCTTGACGCGATGCTGGCCGACTCGGTCAACCTCAGCGACGGTTTCCTGAAAACCGACGCCGGCAAAGGTTTCGAATTCGTTGGCCCGACCTACGAAGACGCCAAGTACTTCGGCGGCGGCGCCGGCATTGCTGTGCGCAAGGGCGATACCGCGCTGGCCGAGCAATTCAACAAGGCAATCACCGAAATCCGCGCCAATGGCAAGTACAAGCAAGTGCAGGACAAGTACTTCGACTTTGACGTTTACGGCCATTAATACGCCGTAGGAAAAAAGTGGCCCCGTTTGCGCGGTGGCCACTTTTTTTGCGTTTTAATTGTGACCAGACCCTGTAGGAGTGAGCCTGCTCGCGATAGCGGTATGTCAGGTGCCATCGGTGCTGAATGTAAAACCGCTATCGCGAGCAGGCTCACTCCTACAGCGGATCTGTGTGATCCAGCTATTGAGGAGTCTTCCCATGCAACGTATCGATCATGTCCTGCCTTGGAGCCACTTGGGCAGCGAGCGCTCCCTCAGCGTGTTTCGTTATGGCGCCGGCGCGCGCAAGGTGTACATCCAGGCCAGCCTGCACGCCGATGAGTTGCCGGGCATGCGCACCGCGTGGGAACTCAAGCAGCGCCTAAACGAACTTGAGCAGCAAGGGCGTTTGCACGGCGTGATCGAGCTGGTGCCGGTGGCCAACCCGATTGGTCTCGATCAGCATCTGCAGGGCGCGCACATGGGGCGCTTCGAGCTGGCCAGCGGCAAGAATTTCAATCGCGCTTTCGTCGAACTGAGCACCCCGGTGGCGGCGTTGGTCGGTGAGCGCCTGGGCGCGGATGCCGCCGCCAACATCGCACTGATCCGCCAAACGATGCTCCAGGTTTTCGATGACTTGCCAGCCCCGGCCTCGCAACTGGAGGCGCTGCATCGTCTGCTGCTGCGTCATGCCTGCGACGCTGACATCACCCTCGACCTGCACTGCGATTTTGACGCTGCGATTCACTTGTATGCGTTGCCGCAACACTGGCCACAATGGCAATCGCTGGCCGCACGCCTGAAGGCCGGTGTGGCGCTGTTGTGTGAAGACTCCGGCGGCAGCTCGTTTGATGAATCCTGTTCTTCGCCATGGCTGCGTCTGGCGCGCACCTTTCCTGACGCGGCAATTCCCCCGGCGAACCTGGCAACCACGCTGGAGCTGGGCAGCATGGGCGATACCCGGGTCGATCAGGCGCAGGCCAATTGCGAGGCGATTCTGGGCTTCCTCGCCGAGCAGGGCTTCATCGACGGCGAATGGCCGGCGGCACCGGCCGACTGCTGCGAGGGCTTGCCGTTCGAGGGCACTGAATACCTGTTCGCCCCGCATCATGGTGTGGTGAGTTTCCTGCGCAATGCCGGCGAGTGGGTGGAGAAGGGCGATGCGCTGTTCGAAGTGGTTGATCCGTTGCAGGATCGCGTAAGCACCGTGCGCGCCGGCACTAGCGGCGTGCTGTTTGCGATTGATCGTGGGCGTTATACGGAGCCTGGGATCTGGCAGGCGAAAGTGGCGGGGCGGGTAGCGTTTCGTACCGGGAAGCTGACTAACGACTGAGGGTTTACGCTGAATCCGCTGGCCTCATCGCTGGCAAGCCAGCTCCCACAGTGAATGAAGGTGTTCACACAAATCCTGTGGGAGCTGGCTTGCCAGCGATGTCGGCATCGAAAGCACCGCCGCATATGGATCTTTGCCGGGGAATGTTAGGCTCACCCGCAAACCCGACACTCTGTGAAGGAAGGCTCTATGTTGAAGGCGTTTGCCCTGTTGACCCTGTTGGCGTCCACCGCCGTTCAGGCTCAAACCACACTGCAATCCGATCTGCCGCTCAAGTACATCGAGCAAGTTCACGCGGACGCCGATCCGCGTCCGCTGGTGATTTTCCTGCACGGTTACGGCAGTAACGAAGCTGATCTGATCGGCATGAAATTCCAGCTGCCAGCGCAGTACAATTACCTGTCAGTGCAGGCACCGTTGTCGTTGGGCGAAGGACGTTATCAATGGTTTCGCAAGAAAGGCGAAGGTGCCTACAACGGCGAGACCGATGATCTGAAGGTCAGCGGCCAGAAACTGCGGGATTTTGTCGCGCAAGCGGCGAAGAAATATCACACCACCCCGGACAAGGTGTACCTGATCGGTTTCAGTCAGGGCGCGATGATGACCTACGAAGTGGGCTTGCGACCGCCGGCAGCTGTTGGCGGTATCGCGGCGTTGAGCGGGCGCTTGTTGCCGGTGTTAAAAACCGAGCTGAAGGCCGAACAACAACCGCTGCCGCTGAGCATCTTCATCGGCCACGGTACTGCCGATGATCGAGTGCCGTACCACGACGGCACCGAAGCCAAAGCCATGCTGGAGAAGCTCGACTACAAACCACAATTTCACGCTTATCCCGGCGTCGGCCACAGCATCAGTGCGGCCGAACTGCGGGATTTGAACGGTTGGTTGCAGCAGCTCAATCCTTGAGGATGGTTTTCACCAGCTTATCGTGGCCGGCCTTGTCGCTGGCCCGGGAAATCACCTGAACCAAGGCCATGTGCGTGCCGGAGCCGGCCATCAACGTAGTGTTGAGGGTCTGGCCGCCACCTTGGGTCGCGGTGCTGTCGACTTGGCGCAGGCCGAGGCCGCTGCTTTTCTGCGTCAGACTTTTCTCGGTGAGTTTGTTGAAGTCCGGCAGCGCCTTACGTTGGGCGTCGATGAAGTCCGACACGGTGCCGTCGAGGAACGCACTGTCGTTGTCCTTGACGTTGTTGCCTTCGGGAATCACGTTCTCGGCGGCGATGACCACGGTTTTGGTGGTCTGGTTGGTGTACATCGTGCCTTTGGCGCCCGTTGGGCCGGCCGGCAGCGGGTCGGCGACGAAGCCTTTGGGCAGGACGAAGGTGAACTTGCCATCGAGCATCGAGACCTTCTCGCTGCCCGTGTCCTTGGCCTTGGCCGCCTGAGCATTGATGGCGCCGAGGCCGGCGACTGCCGCGAGTAAAAGGACAACGGCTTTTTTGCTCAACAGTGACATTCGAATCTCCAGGGGATGGTCGCGCTTGGGCGGGCGATCATCCCATGCAGAGGACTGGCACTCCAGCCCGGCTCGTCTGAACATGGTTTTGAGTTGGCGACTTACCTGTGGCGAGGGGATTTATCCCCGCTGGCGTGCGCAGCGCGCCCATCTTTTTTACGACTGCTGCGCAGCCGAGCGGGGATAAATCCCCTCGCCACAGGGGACGGTTTCAACTTTGAGGTTGGGGCGTTTTAGAGGAAGGAGGTTTTGCCAGCAGCTTGCGGGTAACGCCAAGCATCGCCACCGATACCGCGACACCCACCGCAAACCCACTCAGCCCCATGCTCGGCAACGTCAGCGCCGACACCAGGCAAAACGCCGAAAACGAATACATCCCCGTCGCCGTCGCGCGCAGCAATGCTGCGGTAAACGCCGGGCCGCGTGTCTGCTGGGAAAATACCGCCATCACACTGCCGAGCACCGGGAACACCGCGAGCAAACCGCTCCAGCGTTCGCCGACGGTGCTGGCGAGCATCGTCACCAGCAACGTCAAAGCCGCTCCTGCAATCATCCGCCAGATCAGTTTGTCCGACTTCGGTGCCGTACCATTCAGCACCGGTTGCACATCCGGAAACAGATACGGCGAGGCGAGCAGGGCAACCGCCGCCGCCACCACCGAAAACGGCAGCGACGGTGGAATCAGCGACAGCACCAGCGCCAACACAGCCCAGACCGTCATCGATATCGCCAGCGCCCACGGCCAGTTCGCCCGTTGTGCGACCTGCGCATAGGTGATGCAGAAGGCAATCATCGCGAACATCGCCGACAACGCCGCCACTGCTGAATGCGCGGCAAACTGCGGCCCCTGTTCGATGGCGAGGAAAAACAGAATCGGCCCGACCACCACCGGCAACCCCGACAGCCACCCGGCCACACTCGGCCCCCAACGCTTGCCCGCCAAAGAAATCAGCAAGAGAAATCCGGGAATCAGCAGCAGTTTGAGGATCAGCACGCAGGTGGCTCCGTCGAGTGAGAGACGCTCACGTTAGCATCGTCGATCGTGGATTGCTGCATCGTTGTACAAAAATTGTATACAAAGTGCTCGGGCGGATAGCCGACTATGCTCTGATTATCAGGGCTTGCCGGAGTCGATGCCGCGATGAACAGAACACCGAAGGTGTTGCGGGGATGCTGCGGCATAGGCTTGTGGGCCCTGTTGTTGACGCCGACCTGGGCCAATTGGCAGGACGCCGTGCCCGGCGCGCAAATCATCGGCACCGGCGATTTCAGCGTATTCGGTTTCGATGTCTACAACGCCCGGCTTTGGAGTGCGGCGCGGCCATTGGCGGAGGGGCAGCCCTTTGCGCTGGAACTGATCTACCGCCGCAACATTTCTCGCGATGATCTGGTCAAGGCCAGCCTCGATGAAATCAAGCGCCTGGCCGGCCCTCGCGTCAGCCCGGCGCAACTGGCCGGTTGGCAGATTCAGATGCAGCAATCCTTCGTCGACGTGCAGGCCGGTACGCGCATCACCGGCGTCTATCTGCCGGGGCAGGGCGCACGGTTTTTCGTCGGGCAGCAATTGCAGCATGAAATCGATGATCCACAGTTCGCCAGGGCGTTTTTCGACATCTGGCTGGATCCGCGCACCCGTAGCCCCGAATTGCGCGAGCAATTGTTGGGCGCGAGCCGATAAGATCAAAAGATCGCAGCCTGCGGCAACTCCTACAGGTGCGATCTTTTGATCTTCAACGTAACCGCTGAAACGTCTAAGCTGCGTCTTTCCGACTTGTTTCTGGATGTGTGCGTGAAATTCAGTTTGCCCAAAATCGCCACCGCGCCGTTTTGCCCACCAGAGGTGGCCGGCAGTGTCGCGGTCGACCCCAACGCCCCCTTCTTCAAACGTGCGCTGCGTTTCGCCGGCCCCGGTTTGCTGGTGTCGATCGGCTACATGGATCCGGGCAACTGGGCGACTGCGATCGAGGCCGGTTCGCGGTTTGGCTACAGCCTGTTGTTCGTGGTGTTGCTGGCGAGTCTGGCGGGCATGGTTGTGCAATGTTTGTGTTCGCGGCTGGGCATCGCCACCGGCCGCGATCTGGCGCAACTGTCGCGCGAACGCTACAGCACGCCGACCGCACGCTTGCAGTGGGTGTTGGCGGAAATCTCGATAATCGCCACCGACCTCGCCGAAGTACTTGGCTGTGCGTTGGCGTTTCACCTGTTGCTCGGTTGTTCGCTGACCTTCGGCATTGCCCTGACTGCATTCGACACGCTGCTGGTGCTGGCTCTGCAGAACCGTGGATTCCGCCGACTGGAAGCGATCATGTTGGTGCTGGTCGCGACTATCGGCGTGTGTTTCTTCGTTGAACTGGTGCTGATCAAACCGTACTGGCCGGACGTCTTCCAGGGTTTCAAACCTTCGCTGTCGGCGATCAGCGACGCGGCGCCGCTGTACCTGGCAATCGGCATTCTCGGTGCGACGGTGATGCCGCATAACCTCTACCTGCACACTTCGATCGTGCAGACCCGGATGATCGGCAAGGATCTGGCGAGCAAACAGGACGCAGTGAAACTGGCGCGCATCGACACCATCGGCTCGCTGGCGCTGGCGTTGTTGGTCAACGCGGCGATTCTGATACTCGCGGCAGCGGCGTTTCACCAGTCGGGGCATACCGACGTGGTCGATATTCAGGACGCCTATCACTTGCTCGATCCGCTGGTCGGTGGCGCGCTGGCCAGCGTGTTATTCGGCGTGGCGTTGCTGGCGTCGGGGCAGAGTTCGACCTTCACCGGCACCATCGCCGGGCAGGTGATCATGGAGGGTTATCTCAATCTGCGGATTCCGTGCTGGCAGCGCCGTTTGATTACGCGCGGGCTGGCGCTGATTCCGGCGTTTATCGGCGTGTGGTTGATGGGCGATAACGCGGTGGGCAAGTTGCTGGTGATGAGTCAGGTGGTGTTGAGTCTGCAACTGCCGTTTGCGTTGTACCCGCTGATTCGCATGACCAATGACAAACAACTGATGGGGCCTTAAAGCACAACACAAAATCCAGACAAAAAAACACCCGGTGCAACCGAAGCTGCACCGGGTTTTTTGTTGCCGGCAACCAGCGGATGTCGTGGATCCGCCGCCCGCCGTTGAACTCTTGCTTACGCGCGCTCCAGCGCCAGCGCTACACCCTGGCCGCCGCCAATGCACAGGGTCGCCAGACCCTTTTTCGCATCGCGCTTGATCATTTCATGCAACAGCGTCACCAGCACGCGGCAGCCCGATGCGCCGATCGGGTGGCCCAGCGCAATGGCGCCGCCGTTGACGTTGACCTTGCTCAGATCCCATTGCAGATCCTTGGCCACCGCCAGCGATTGCGCAGCGAAGGCTTCGTTGGCCTCGATCAGGTCGAGTTGCTCGATGTTCCAGCCCGCCTTGTCCAGGCAGCGGCGGGTTGCCGACACCGGGCCGATGCCCATGATTGCCGGGTCAACGCCCGCGTTGG
Source organism: Pseudomonas sp. GM80 (assembly GCF_000282515.1). GTDB lineage: Bacteria > Pseudomonadota > Gammaproteobacteria > Pseudomonadales > Pseudomonadaceae > Aquipseudomonas. Next base: position 20,685 of record NZ_AKJD01000091.1, on the reverse strand, counting down.
CATAAGCAGCGATTTTCGCCAGCACTGGCAAACCCAAGGCTTTGGCTTTTTCTGCGCTCATCAGGATGACTGCGGCGGCGCCGTCATTCAGCGACGAAGCATTGCCAGCGGTGACGCTGCCGTCCTTCTTGAACGCTGCACGCAGTTTCCCCAGCGATTCAGCGGTGGTGTCGCCGCGTGGCTGCTCGTCGACCTTGAATGCAATAGGATCGCCTTTGCGCTGCGGGATCAGGATCGGGGTGATTTCATCGACAAAGCGGCCGGCCTCGATGGCAGCGGCGGCTTTCTGCTGCGACGCAGCAGCGAAGGCGTCCTGTTGCTCACGGCTGATATCGTATTTGTCGACCAGATTTTCGGCGGTGATGCCCATGTGGTAATCGTTGAACGCATCCCACAGACCATCGCTGATCATGGTGTCGACGATTTGCGCGTGACCCATGCGCAGACCGGTGCGTGCGCCCGGCATCACATAGTTGGCCAAGCTCATGTTTTCCTGGCCGCCGGCGATGATCACCTCGGCGTCGCCGCAACGGATTGCTTGCGCACCCAGGTGCAGCGCCTTGAGGCCAGAGCCACAGACTTTGTTCAGGGTCAGCGCCGGTACCGCGTGCGGCAGGCCAGCCTTGATCGCCGACTGACGCGCCGGGTTTTGACCTGCGCCGGCGGTCAACACCTGGCCCATGATTACTTCATCAACCTGCGCACCGTCCAGACCGGTTTGTTCGAGCAACTGGCGGATCACCGCCGCGCCCAGATCCACCGCAGAAACGCTGGCCAGGGCACCCTGGAAACTGCCGATCGCGGTACGCGTGGCGGCAACAATGACGACGTCTTGCATTTTCGAATTCCTCACTCGGCAGCGAACTGCATTTCCGGTACGTGATCCGGGACGATCAGTTTACCAGCGGTTTTGGCGACGATTTCCTCGACGCTGACGCCAGGTGCGCGTTCCTTGAGGACAAAAGCGCCATTTTCGATTTCCAGGTAGGCGAGGTCGGTCAGCACACGCTTGATGCAACCGGCGCCAGTCAGCGGCAAGCTGCATTTGGACAGCAGCTTGGACTCACCATCTTTCGATGCGTGGGTCATGATCACGATGATGTTGTCGGCGCCCGCCACCAGATCCATCGCGCCGCCCATGCCCTTGACCAGTTTGCCGGGGATCATCCACGAAGCGATGTTGCCTTCAACGTCGACTTCGAACGCGCCAAGCACGGTCAGGTCGACGTGGCCACCGCGGATCATCGCGAAGGATTCGGCGGAGTTGAAAATCGACGCGCCGATGCGTGCGGTCACGGTCTGTTTGCCGGCGTTGATCATGTCGGCATCGATGGTTTCTTCAGTCGGAAACGGGCCCATGCCGAGCAGGCCGTTTTCCGATTGCAGCATGACTTCCATGCCTTCAGGAATGTAGTTGGCGACCAGGGTCGGAATGCCGATGCCGAGGTTCACGTAGAAGCCGTCCTGCATTTCGCGGGCGACGCGCTGAGCCATTTGTTCGCGGGAAAGTGCCATGTTGTTATTCTCCGTCAGCCTGAATTATTTGCGGATGGTGCGCTGTTCGATGCGTTTTTCGAACGTGCCGCAAATGACCCGATCGACGTAGATGCCCGGGGTGTGAATCTGCGTCGGATCCAGCTCGCCGGGTTCGACGATTTCTTCGACTTCGACCACGGTGATCTTGCCGGCGGTGGCGGCCAGCGGGTTGAAGTTCTGCGCGGTGTGACGGTAGACGACGTTACCGAAATGGTCGGCTTTCCAGCCTTTGACGATGGCGAAGTCGCCGGTGATGGATTCTTCCATCAGGTACTTGCGACCCTTGAACTCACGCACTTCCTTGCCTTCGGCGACCGGGGTGCCGACGCCGGTGGCGGTGAAGAAGGCCGGAATGCCGGCGCCGCCCGCGCGCATTTTTTCAGCGAGGGTGCCTTGCGGGGTCAGGATGACTTCGATGTCGCCTTTGAGCAGTTGCTCTTCGAACAGTTTGTTTTCGCCGACGTAGGAGGCGATGACTTTGCTGATCTGGCGATCGGTGAGCAGCACGCCAAGGCCAAAGCCGTCGACGCCGCAGTTGTTGGAGACGACGGTGAGGTCGCGGGTGCCTTTGCGCTTGATCTCGGCGATCAGGTTTTCCGGAATGCCGCACAGACCAAAGCCGCCGGCGATGACGGTCATGCCGTCCTCAAGCCCGGCGAGGGCTTCCTCGTAGGAACTCACGCGCTTGTCGAAACCTGCCATATGCACCTCTTTTATTATTTGCGGGCGGCTGGCTAGCCGAATGGTTGGAGTGTCGCGCTGGGGGATATATTTGTTAAGTTGATTTTTAAGGTTAATTGATTAATAAAGCTCAACAATCACCGAAATCGTCGAATACCTGTGGCTGATCGTTCCCACGCTCCGCGTGGTAACGCCTCCATGGACGCTCCGCGTCCAGTGACGCAGAGCGTCACGGGCTGCATTCCCACGCGGAGCGAGGGAACGATCATGCATCGAGAATTCTGAGGCTTGAGTATGACCATCAAACAGATCCGCGCTTTCCTCGCCGTCGCGCAAAGCCTGAGCTTCGCCGTGGCCTGCGAGCGCCTGCACCTGTCGCAATCGGCGCTCAGCCTGACCATCAAGGCGTTGGAAGAGGGCCTGGGCGGGCGTTTGTTCAGCCGTAACACGCGCAACGTCGCATTGACCCCGGAAGGCGAATCGCTGCTGCCACTGGCCCGCCGCCTGATCGCTGACTGGGACAACGCCGAAGATGAAATGCGCCAGCGCTTCAGCCTGCAACGCGGGCGTGTGACGCTGGCGGCGATGCCGTCGTTTGCCGGCAATCTGCTGCCGCCGATCCTCAAGACTTTTCGGGCGCGCTATCCCAACGTCAACGTCACGGTCAACGATGTGATCAACGAGCAGGTGCTGGAAATGGTCCGCGATCGCCAGGTTGAACTGGGCGTGGCCTTCGAGCCGATGCAGAACACCTCGATGACCTTTACGCCGCTGTACATGGATCGCTTCGTCGCAGTAGTGCCGAAGGATTCGCCTTTGGCCGCCCGCAACGAGATCGACTGGCAGACGTTGTTGCTGGAACCCTTTATCACCCTGCAACGACCCTCAACAGTGCGGGTGATGCTGGAGGAGCACTTGCAGGCGCGGGGCATGAAGTTGCCGGTAGAGTTCGAAAGCCACCAACTGGCAACGGTCGGGCGCATGGTCGCCAGTGGGTTGGGAGTGAGCGCAGTGCCGGCGTTGTGCGCCGAGCAGATGCAAGAACTCGGCGCGCATTGCCTGACACTGATTGATTCGGTCGAGCGGGCCATCGGCGTGCTGACCGAGCCGGGCAATGAACTGTCGGCGGCGGCGCAGGCACTGTTCGATATTCTTCAGCAGGAACACTACGCCTGAAACACATATCCCCTGTAGGAGCTGCCGAAGGCTGCGATCTTTTGATGTTGGTTTTAAAGATCAAAAGATCGCAGCCTTCGGCGGCTCCTACAGGGGGGTATTCAGGTGGTGGGCGAGCAGGGGCAGGAGCTGTTCGCAGGATGCTTCGATTTTCAGGTCAAGCAAATCGTCTGCGCGGGTCTTGCCCAGATTGATCGCAATCAACGGTTTACCGCGATCGGCAATCACCCGGCACAGGCGAAACGCCGAGTACGCCATCAACGATGAGCCAACCACCAGAAGGCCTGCCGCATTCTCTGCCGCGGCCATGGCCCGCGCCGCCGTCTGCGCCGCCACATTCTCGCCAAAAAACACCACATCCGGTTTCAGCCGCTCACCCGCGCAGTGCGGGCAGCGCGGGGTCTGAAAGCGTGCTTCGAAGGCCGGATCGAGCAAGGTATCGCCGTCCGGCGCCTGCACCGCATCGACGCCGGCCAGGTACGGGTTCTGCGCCTCCATCAACTGCTGGATCGCATCGCGCTCGCTGCGCTGGGCGCAATCCAGGCACAGCACCCAGTGCAGGCTGCCGTGCAATTCAATCACGTCATGGCTGCCGGCCTGATCGTGCAGGGTATCGACGTTCTGCGTGATCAGTCCGCTGATCTGGCCTTGGCGCTGCATCGTGGCCAACGCCTCGTGGGCGACGTTCGGCTGGGCCTGTCGCACACGCGGCCAGCCGAGCATGGCCCGCGCCCAATAGCGGCGGCGTGATTCGGGGGCGGCGAGGAATTCCTGATACATCATGGGTTGCCGGCCCCGGCGTACGCCCTCGCTGTCGCGATAATCCGGAATGCCGGAGGGCGTGCTGATGCCGGCCCCGGTCAGTACCAGGAAGTCGCCGTCGGCCATCGCCTGTTGCAGCGTGTCGAGGTGTTCTTGGGTCGGGCTGTCGAACATGCTCAGCACTCCGAAGTGGACAGTGCCAGCAGGTTAGCACCAACCTCTGTGGTGGGGCGGATTGTGGCGAGGGAGCTTGCTCCTGCGGGATCGCCAAGCGACCCCGGGATCGGTTAATGATGTGTGTCAGGCACGGCGAGTTACGGGTTTTGCGACGACTTTGTCGCCGATCGGGGATAAATCCCCTCGCCACAAGGGTTGTCGTCATGCCTTTATTTACGCGCCTCGAGGATCAGGTTGAAGGGTGTTTGAGTGGCTCGGCGGAAGTGTTTGAACCCGGCTTCAGTGAAGACTTTGCGCAGGCGCATTTCCCCCGCCTGCGCGCCGAGTCCGAGGCCGACTTCCTGGGACAGCGAGTTTGGCGTGCAGATAAACGTTGACGCCGCATAGAACAGTCGACCGACCGGATTGATGTTGTCGTCCAGCGTGTCGTTGGCGAAAGGCTCGACCAGCAGCACCGTGCCGTCGTCTTTCAGCGAATCGTAGGCATGCCGCGCAGCACCGACCGGGTCGCCCATGTCGTGCAGGCAGTCGAAGTAGCAGATCAGGTCATAGTCATCGCCCGGATAGCTTTTGGCTGTGCCCTGGAAAAATTTCGCCCGACTGCTGACGCCGCCTTCTTCCGCACGTTGGGTCGCCACGGTGATCGACGGCGCGTGGTAGTCGAAACCGACGAAACGCGAGTTGGGAAACGCCTGGGCCATGATCACCGTCGAGGCGCCATGACCGCAGCCGACGTCGGCAACTTTGGCGCCGTCTTCGAGTTTGGCGACAACGCCGTCCAGCGCCGGCAACCATTCGGCGATCAGGTGGCCTTTGTAGCCGGGGCGAAAGAACCGTTCGGTGCCGGTGAACATGCACGGATGGTGGTCGCCCCAGGGCAGGGCGCCGTTGCCGCGCATGGCTTTGACCAGTTTGTCCTTGTCATGGAAAAACGACGCCACCACGCCGAGCCCGCCGGCGACGTACACCGGCGAATCCTCCACAGCCAGCGCCAGCGCCTGTTCTTCCGGCAGGCGAAACTGGCCGTCGTGGTGTTCCATGTAGCCGGACGCCGCATGGGCGCTGAGCCATTCACGCACCAGGCGTGGGTTGCAGGTGGTTTTTGCAGCGAGGGCTTCGGGGCTGATCGGTTGGCTGTCGGCCATCGCCCGGTACAGCCCGAGTTCTTCGCCGACGATGACATTGGCCAGCATCGCCGCGCCGCCCATGTCATTGACCAGTTTGCCCATGAAGTCGTTGAGTCGGGCCTCGTCCATTGTGTGTGCTCCTGAAACAGGATCACAGTCCGGCGGCGTTGAGGGTCGAGGCATGCGCCACCGGGCGGTGGTCGGGGATACGGGCAGGACGTACGCTGCGCCCTGCGGCCCCCTCGACTGGGTCATGAATGAGTCTAGCCCGACTGCGCCCCGTCACAACCCCCTTGTAGGAGCTGCGGCACGCTGCGCCTACAGGGGAATGTGTCGGGTTCAGAGGTTGCGCACCATCAGCCATTGTTCGTTGTCCCAGGCGCGAAACCGCTCCAGAACCTGCCAGCCACGCTTGGCGTAGTAGTCCTGCTTGTTCTGAGTGTGCAGGTACAGACGCGCGATCCCACGATCTTTCGCCTCCCGACAAATCCCCTCAATCAGTCGCTCCGCCAAACCCTGGCCGCGCGCTTCGGGGTCGACGAACACGCAGGCCAGCCACGGCCCCAGATCGGGCCGATGCGCCAAGTCATCGCGGGCCAGCGCGGCGCCTCCGACCAACTGTTCACCGTCCATGGCAATCAGGCACGACCAATCGCCGTTGCTTTGCCCTTCGGCAAATTCGCGCTGCCATTCGGCTAACGGTTGGTGGGCGTATTCGTAGTGAAATTGTCGGTGAATCCATTGGGAATAGTGGTCGCTGTGGTGCAAGTGATGAGCCAGCCAATCGAGGTGCAGTGACATCAGGTGAGTCCGTTGCAGAGGCGAGCGTGCATCAGAAACCAATCCGTCGGCACTGGCAATCCCGGAGGTGTTGCAGCGCCTTTACAAATTCTCGCCACTCATCGGCAAAGCCGCGGTTTTACAGGGTTGCCGGACGATTGACAGGGACGCCGGCACGACTCGGCGCGATAGTGGCCGAGCAGGGTCATGAACAGCCCTGTGACCCATAACAAGAACGCAGCGGAGCTCGACTTCATGAGTACCCCGATTGATCTGACTGCCTTGAAGGAACGCCAGAAAGTCGCCTGGGCCAGTGGTGACTACGCCGTGATCGGCACCACCTTGCAAATCGTCGGCGAAAACCTCGCCGAAGCCTGTGACCTGCGTTGCGATGAGCAGGTGCTGGACGTCGCCGCCGGCAACGGCAATGCGACGCTGGCGGCGGCGCGGCGCGGGTGTCTGGTCACATCGACCGATTACGTCGCGGCGCTGTTGGAACGCGGACAGGACCGAGCGCGGGCCGAGCATCTGGACGTGACGTTTCAAGTCGCCGACGCCGAGGCGCTGCCGTTCGCAGATGACAGTTATGACGCGGTGCTCTCGACCTTCGGCGTGATGTTCGCACCGGATCAGGACAAGGCTGCCGCTGAGTTGGGCAGGGTCTGTCGTCGAGGAGGGCGGATCGGATTGGCGAACTGGACGCCGGAAGGCTTCGTCGGGCAGATGTTCAAAATCCTCGGCCGCCATCTGCCGCCACCCGCGGGAGCGCAGCCACCGTCGAACTGGGGCTCGGACGCGTGGCTGCACAAGCACTTCGATGATCGCGAATTTCTGGTGCGGGTCAGCCGGCGGGAATTCAACTTCCGTTATCGCTCGGCGGCGCACTTCATCGACATCTTCCGCCATTGGTACGGGCCGGTGCACAAAGCGTTCGCAGCGTTGCCGCCGGAGAGCGGGCAGGCACTGGAAAGTGATCTGGCGGAGTTGCTCAATCGCTCGAACCGGGCGGGGGAGGGTTCGCTGGTGGTACCGAGCGAATACCTGGAAGTCGTCATCAACAAACGTTGAAGCCGCTCCCCGGATCAATGAAATCCCTGTGGGAGCTGGCTTGCCAGCGATGACGGACATTCAGTCGACTTATTTGCCGACGGGTGTACCGCCATCGCTGGCAAGCCAGCTCCCACAGGTTTTGTATTGAGTTCGAGGGGCTTATTTCAGATGCGGCCGATCAAACCACTCCAGTGCCGTGCGCCAGATGCAGATGCCCAGAAAGTACGCCGACATCAATAACCACAAGCCCATCACCAGCGGGTTGATCACCGGGTGATTGAGCACCAGCGACAAGCTGCACAGCAGCCAGATCGCCGTCACCGCAATATTGATCGGCATGAATCGGCGCACGCGGAACGGGTGCAGGAACTTCATCTGCGTGACCGTCAACAGCGCCAGGCCGATCACCGTCAGGAAGGTAATCCATGGTCCCGGGCCGATGATGTACAGGCACAGCGCAACCACATTCCACGCCGCCGGAAAGCCGACAAAGTAATTGTCCTTGCTCTTCATATTGACGTTGCAGAAACAGAACAGCGACGACACCAGAATCAGCGACACCGTCAGCAGCAGGGTGTAGTCAGGCAATGGAATGTAGCGATAGATAAACAGCGCCGGAATGAACACATAGGTCAGGTAATCGATCACCAGATCGAGGATCGAACCGTCGAAGCTCGGCAGCACCGATTGCACATTGACCTTGCGCGCCAGCGCACCATCGAGGCCGTCGACGATCAGCGCCACGCCCAGCCACATCAGGCAGTGGGTCGGTTGGTTTTCCAGCAGGGCGAGGGTGGCCAGGAAAGCTGTGACCACGCCAGTCGCGGTAAAACCATGGGCGCCCCATGCTTTGAGCCTGGCGATGTGTACGGTCGATATCACGGGGGCGTTCTCCAGAAAGTGAAGCAAGCCGGTTATCACCCTTGGGCAAAGGGCGCCGGCAAACCGGGTCGGGGTTGCAGCTATCGACCGGTCTGGCCGGGATAAGGTTCACCACCCTTGAATCTTAGCTGGCGGCTGGAAAAAATCCCGGGCCAAACCCGCCCAGGCCTTGAGTGTCGGCCAAACGGTGCTGGCGCTATGGCCGCAGAGGTCTAGAGTTGCCTGACGCAGTCACTGCCAATGCCTGAGGATGACGTCATGAACACCAGCGATTTGCTCGAACAACTGCTGCGAGGCCAGGCCTCGGCTGGACAACAAGGTAGCGCCTCGGCCGGCGGAGGGCTGGGCGGGCTCGGCGGTTTGCTCGGTGGCCTGCTCGGCGGCGGTTCCGGTGCTGCCAGTGGCGCGGGCTCTGCTGGTGGGCTTGGCGGCCTGGGTGGTTTGCTCGGTGGGTTGCTTGGCGGCGGGGCCGGCGGTGGCCTGGGCGGCGCATTGGGTGGGGCGTTGGGCGGTGGTGGCGGTGCGGGCGGTACGCAAAGCCGTTCCGGCGGCAGCAATTACGCGGCACTCGCGTCGCTGGGAATGATGGCCTATCAGGCGTATCAAGCCTGGCAACGCAGCCAGGCCAGCGCGGCGCCGCAACAGATCCCGCAAACCGCCAATCTGCTTGCAGGCCCCGAGGTGGAAGAACACAGCCATGCGGTGCTGCGCGCGCTGATCGCGGCAGCCAAGGCTGACGGGCGGATTGATAAATCGGAAAAACACCTGATCAGCAGCGAAATCGGCAAACACACCGATGATCCGCAGTTGCAGCAATGGCTTGACGCCGAAGTGGCGAAACCGTTGGACCCCAATGAAGTTGCCCAGTCGGCGCAAGGTGATCCGGCGGTTGCCGCTGAAATGTATCTGGCCAGCGTGATGCTGGTGGATGACCAGCAGGACGCCGAACGCAGTTATCTCGATGAACTGGCGGCGGCGTTGCAGATTGATCCGGATTTGCAAGTGCACCTGGAGCAGCAGGCCAAAGGTCAGGCCTGAAGCAACGTCAAAAGATCGCAGCCCACAACGGATAATCTCCCAAGCGCCGAACCAACCCCGCGCGCAGAGGGTTCATCACGATATACCGTGCTGTCGCCTGAAGATTCTCATCGCGCCGTAAAGCCCGATCGTGATACCCGCGCTGCCATAACCGCCCATTGCTGCTGCGGCAGAGATTGATCGAACGACAACTGCGAGATTTGACTCGACACATCAGCTCTGCCAAAGAACCTCGCTTCAGCTCAACCAACCAATGCAAGTGATCGGGCATCAACACAAAGGCCAGCGACCGCACCATTCCTGATTCTTCTGCCAAGCGCAATTGCTCAACTAACAACCGCCCCAATCTCCAATCAGCGAAAACCGCCACCCGCTGGTCTACGACAACCGTTAACAAATAAACCTGACCCACCTCCGAATACCGCCCCTTCCTCAAACCACATCCTTTTGCCGCAACAGGCATTCCCTTGCCCTCCAAAAATGATCGTCCCTAAACCCTAGCCATCCCTGGCCCCTGCGCGAATCCAACCCATTGCACGATGTAACCTATTGCACAACCCAACCCCATTGCAGCTCATTGCACGATCTAACCAAATTGCACGATCTGACCCATGTAGGAGCTGCCGAAGGCTGCGATCTTTTGACGTTGTTTTTTAAGATCAAAAGATCGCAGCCTTCGGCAGCTCCTACAGTGAGTTTCAGCAGTTTCAGCAGTTCCAGCAGTTCCAGCAGTTCCGCCAGTTTCTGAGGCTGCGAAAGCGCCGTAGGTCGCCGTCCGTCCGGGCAAATTTCACGTCGATTGAATTTTTCGCAGGCGCACACCCTCTGCTGCTGTAGAGGCGTGTGAAACAGCGCCCTGCCAAAACCGACCGAGAACATTGCCATGACTGTCCTGACACGCCTGCACTCTGCGCCGGCCCAGCCGCAAGCGATCAATCCTGCCGGGAACCTTCGGCAAATATATGAAGCACTACTGCGCGAGGATGATCCTCAGGCCCTCGCGCAAGCGTTCTTGCAGGAACAACTGCAAGACGCTGCGCAACTGACCGACCCGCTGCCGGCTGACCCGACGACGTGGCACGCGTGGGTCGCCGACCATTGCACCGACGTCGGGCGCCAATACGCCGATTACCTGCAACATCGCAAGGCTGGCGGGCCGCGCCAGTTTTTCGCCTGCAAGGCGCAAGCGCTGTACTTTCTGCAAGCCGTGGCGCCGACCAAACTGGTTGACGGCGCCTGGCTCGCCGGCCTGCTACCGCAATGGCAGGATCCACGTTTCAGCGACTTGCTGACCACCTATCTTGAAGAACTCGGCGACGGCAACCCCGCGCAAAACCATGTGGTGATCTACCGCAAACTCCTTGCTGAACATGACTTGCAAGACAGCAGCGCAACGGCTGATGAACACTATCTGCAAGGCGCTTTGCAACTGGCCCTCGGCATCGCCGGTGTCGATTACTTGCCTGAGGTGATCGGCTACAACCTTGGCTACGAACAACTGCCGTTGCACCTGTTGATCAGCAGTTACGAACTCAGTGAACTGGGGATCGATCCGTACTACTTCACCCTGCACGTGACCATCGACAATGCCAGCACCGGCCATGCGCAAAAAGCCGTGCAGGCGGTCCTCGACCTGATGCCGCTGGAGGCCGATCGCGCGGAGTTTCTGCGCCGGGTATCGCTGGGGTATCGGCTCAATGATCTGGGGCAGGGCAGTCGCGCGATCATCGAAGGTTTCGACCTGGAGCAAGCGTTGCTGGCGATGCTTGAGCGCAAGCGCCCATTCGGCCAGCACATGCATTCCGATTACTGCCGCTTCGAAGGGCAGACCGTCAATCAATGGCTGCAAACCCCTGAGCAATTGCCCGGGTTCCTTGAGGCCTTGCAGAACAAAGGCTGGATCAAACGCCATGAAGACCCGCAGGCAAGTCGCTTCTGGCAACTGATCGCGGGCGACGGCGCGGCGATGTTCGGCGTGTTCAATGCTTATGAAAAGCAACTTGTGCACGACTGGATTGCCGGTGACTGGACGTCGTCGGAAAAACCGCGAGCGCCGCGGCGGCACAGTCAGATGGCGGCAGCCATCGAGGTCCCTGAACAGGATCCGGATGTGCAGCAACTCATGGCGGCGCTGCAAGGTCAGGACGCCCTCACGCAGATCGCGACACTCATGCCCTGGCTCGCGCCAGCGCGGCATGCACACCCGGCCGGGTTGCTCGCCACTCGGCGCTTTATCGAACTCAAATCCCGCCTGTCTTAAGGAAGCCGCCAATGACTCAGGAAGAACAACTCGACAGCAACGACTTGGCGTTGCTGCAACTCGGTCGGCGGCTGCAGGCCGACGGTTATCGATTCATCACCCCGACGCCGCTCACGCATCAGCGCGTCAATCAGCGCGACGAAGGTCAAGCGGCCGATTGCCTGCGCGATGTGTTCGGCTGGTCGCGTCCGTTCCAACCGGGATTGTTGTCTGCCGATGAGCAACGGCAACTGCAAGACGCGCAGATCATCGATGCATACGACGGCCATTTGAAAAGCCGGGTGCGTTGGTCGAGTCTCGACGATTTGCCGTTCGTGCATTCATCGTTTCCCACTGACGCGGCGGATGCGGTGTTTTTCGGTCCCGACACCTATCGTTTCGCCCAAGTGATTCACGCTCATCTGCAGCAGAATTTTGCGCCGATCCATCGCGCCGTGGACATTGGCTGTGGTGCTGGCGTCGGCGCCATCGTGATCGGTCGTGCTCGCCGAGAAGCGCAAGTGCTGGCGCTGGACATCAACCCTGCTGCGCTGCGCCTGACTACGATCAACGCCGCGCTGGCCGAAGTGGCCAACGTCGAGGCACGCGCCAGCGATCTGCTGCAAGGTGTCGATGGCGAGTTCGATCTGATCGTCGCCAACCCACCGTACATGGCCGATCCGGCGGGGCGCGCGTATCGCCATGGCGGCGGCACGCTGGGGGCCGGGTTGTCGTTGCGGATTGTCGAGCAGGCACTGAATCGGCTGGCACCCGGTGGCTCGCTGTTGCTCTACACCGGTGTGGCGATGGTCGACGGTCGGGATCCGTTTCTCGACACGGTATTGCCACGCCTGGACGAAAAGCGCTTCGGCTGGACGTATCGTGAACTCGACCCCGATGTCTTCGGCGAGGAATTGCTCAACCCCGGTTACCAGCGGGTTGACCGGATCGCCGTGGTGGCGCTGACCGTGACCCGATTGGGTTGACACAAGGCAGGTGTGTGATGAACAGGAACCTCGACGACTACAACCGCATGCGCGATTTTTCGGCGACGTCGGAACCGGCCGCGACCAAGCGCCGGGGGGGTAAAACCGCCACGGATCACGCCCTGCAGTTCTGCATCCAGAAGCACGACGCTTCGCACCTGCATTACGACTTTCGCCTGGAACTCGATGGCGCGTTGAAGAGCTGGGCGGTGCCGAAGGGGCCGTCGCTCGACCCCAAGGTCAAGCGTCTGGCGGTGCATGTCGAGGATCATCCGCTGGATTACGCGACGTTCGAGGGCAGCATTCCAGAAGGGCATTACGGTGCCGGCGACGTGATCGTCTGGGATCGCGGCGTGTGGATTCCGCTGGAGGACCCGCAAAAGGCCTACGCCAAGGGCAAACTCAAGTTCGAACTGCAAGGCGAAAAACTCGGTGGCATCTGGAATCTGGTGCGCACGCACATGCCGGGGAAAAAGGAGCAGTGGTTTCTGATCAAGCATCAGGACAACGCCGCGCGCCCGCAGGATGATTACGACGTGCTGGTCGCCGAGCCCGACAGTGTGCTCAGCGAACGCACGATCGTCGGCAAACCCAAACTCGCTGCCGAGCAAAGCAAACCGGTCAAGAAACCCGCCGCCAAAGCGCGCAAAAAAGCCACCGGCACGCTGACCGGGGCGCACAAAGCCAAACTGCCCGCGCAGCTCAAGCCCGAGCTGGCGACGCTGGTCGACAGTGCGCCGGAAGGCCAGTGGAGCTACGAAATAAAATTCGACGGCTACCGGATCATGGCGCGGATCGATCATGACCAGGTGCAACTGTTCACCCGCAACGGCCACGACTGGACGCACAAATTGCCGCAACAGGCCGAAGCCCTGGCTGCGCTGGGGCTGGAATCGGCCTGGCTGGACGGCGAAATGGTCGTCGCCAACGAACACGGTGTGCCGGATTTTCAGGCACTGCAAAATGCCTTCGAAGTCGGGCGCAGCGCTAACATCCTCTACTACTTGTTTGATTTGCCGTACCTCAACGGCGTGGATTTGCGCGAAGTGCCGGTCGAGGAGCGGCGAGCTGCGCTGTCGACCATCCTCGGCGCCCAGAAAAATCCACTGTTGCGCTATTCCGAAGCGTTTGACGAAACCCCGGACGCCTTGCTCAACAGCGCCTGCCAGATGCAGATGGAAGGGCTGATCGGCAAGCGTCTCGGCTCGCCCTACGTGTCCCGACGCAGCGGCGACTGGATCAAGCTCAAATGCAAACATCGGCAGGAATTCGTCGTGGTTGGCTACACCGAACCGAAAGGCTCGCGCAGTGCCTTCGGCGCATTGTTGCTCGGCCTGCATGATCGCGACAGCGGCGAATTGCGCTACGCCGGCAAGGTCGGCACCGGGTTCAACGAAGCGACGCTGAAAAGCATTCTTGCGCAACTGAAACCGCTGCAGACAAAGAGCGCGGCCGTGGTCAATCCACCCACGGGATTCGAAGCCAAAGGCGTGCACTGGCTGAAACCGAAACTCTTGGCCGAAGTGGCTTTTGCCGAGATGACCAAGGACGGCTCGGTGCGCCATGCTGTGTTTCATGGTCTGCGCAATGACAAACCGGCCAAGGACATCACCGAGGAGCGAGCGAAGCCCGTGAAGACTTCCGAGAGCAAAACCGCTGCGAAGAAACCGGCGAAAAAAGCGCCTGCGGAAAAAGCTGACACGGCGCCATCGCAACTCGGTCTGGCCAGCGGCAAAGTGCGCATCACCCACCCGGATCGGGTGATCGACGCTGTCAGCGGCACCACCAAGATGCAACTGGCCGAGTATTACGCCAGCGTTGCGCAGTGGATCCTGCCGCAGCTCAAGGATCGCCCGGTCGCCCTGGTGCGTGCGCCGGATGGCATTGCCGGCGAGCTGTTCTTTCAGAAGAACGCCGAGCGCCTGGCGATCCCCGGCATCACCACGCTGGACAAAGACGTCACCGGGCAACCGGTGATGCTTATCAACAATGCTGAAGCGCTGATCGGCGCGGTGCAGATGAGCACAGTCGAACTGCACACCTGGAACGCGACCACCACTGACCTGGACAAGCCTGACCGCTTCGTCCTCGACCTTGACCCGGATCCGGCGTTGCCCTGGAAAAGCATGGTCGAAGCGACGGCCCTGACCTTGACGGTGCTCGATGAACTGGGGCTCAAGGCCTTTCTGAAAACCAGCGGCGGCAAGGGCATTCACTTGGTGGTACCGCTGACGCGCAAGCTGGGCTGGGATGAGGTGAAAGACTTCAGCCACGCGATTGTCAGTCACATGGCCAAGCTGTTGCCGGACCGCTTTTCGGCGGTATCGGGGCCGAAGAATCGCGTCGGAAGAATCTTCATCGATTACCTGCGCAACGGCCTCGGCGCCACCACCATTTGCGCCTACGCAGCGCGCACTCGCGAAGGTCTGCCAGTGTCGGTGCCGTTGTTTCGCGAAGAGGTTGCCGAGATCAAGGGCGGAAATCAGTGGAACATCCACAACGTCCACGAACGCTTGGCCGAAGTGGGCGACGAACCGTGGGCGGATCTGAAGAAAACCCGCCAGAGCATCACCGCCGAGATGCGCAAACGGGTCGGCATGAAGAAGTGATCAGGTGTCGCGCAACAGGTCGTTGGCGTTGAGCAGTTCGAAGGCGATTTCGGGGTTGTTATTCAGGCCACGACGAATCGCGGTGGGGATGGCCTTGCGCGTCTTGCGGCAGAGCCCCGGCAACTCGTCGATCTCTATTTCGATACCGAGCATGGTGCGCACTTCGTGAAAGCCGGGCGCGACCTCGACGCGGATACCCAACTGCTCGAACATGCGCTTTTGCAGATGCTTCAGATCATCGAGATTCTTCAGTTTTTCCAAGCGCGCGAGCAAGACTTTTTCTTCCTCGCGGGTCAGACGCAAGATGCGCAGATCCGCGCCGGGTTGCTCCAGCAACGGATCGCGCCCGCAGATGCAGGCGCCGGGCGGGCAGGGTGAACGCAAGGGTACGGAAGTCGTCATGGCCTCCATCATAGAGGCCGTCGGACAGTTTTGCCTATGCGCCTTCAGCGGCCATCCATCGGCTGCCTGATCCGTGAGCGCTACTGATTCAAACCTTCGTAATGCACCAGAATCGCATTGGCGAGGTCTTCATCGCTGGCGTTCAGGCCAGGGTTGTCCTGGCGAACCTGTTGCAGCACGGATTCAAGATAAACCCCACGAATGGCCCCGCCACTGGCGACAAATGCAGACAAGTCGTCACGGGCCGGAATCACCATTTTGTGATCCTTGAAGGTCGAGTACAGCGACGCGGAGACACCGGCCGAGGTAGCGACATCTCCGGCATCGACTTTGGCCAGAGCGGAGCCAACGGGCAGGCATAGGAGTAAAGAAGAAACGAGCACTAACTTGCGCATGACGGTGTTCCTCCACAAGCGCGAAGCAAAAAGGGAAGGACTACATAATGTGAGAGGGGCTTAGTGGGCGGGAGTTCCATGGCAGGGCAAAGTCTGCGTTTTTGCAAAGCAGACGCAGGCAGCGCCACGGCGGGGCTGCCCGGTCTTTTCCACGGAGAAGCGTCAGATCACCCCGCACGCCATGCGATCACCGCCACCGCCCAGCGGTTTGGGCATGTCGGCGTGGTTGTCGCCACCGGCGTGGATCATCAGCGCGTGCCCCTTGATCTCGGAAATCTTTTTCAGGCGTGGCGCCAGTACGGGATAGTTGGCGCTGCCGTCAGCTGTCACGTAAACCGCCGGCAAGTCGCCGAGATGGCCATCGGCGTAAGGGCCGAGGTGTTTGCCGGTTTTCTGCGGGTCGAAGTGGCCGCCAGCCGCCAGTGCCGCGCCTTTGACACCGTCTTTCATACCCGCCTCGCAACTGCCGTTTTCATGCACATGAAAGCCATGGATGCCGGCCGGCAGGGATTTCAGATCAGGGGTGAACAACAGGCCATACGGCGTTTCACTGACAGTGACCGAGCCGATCGCCTGCGGCGCACCGTCGGCGCTGACCAGATTGATGGCGACTTTTTCCGTCGCTGCCTGCGCGGTGCCGATGGCGAAGGTGCCGAGCAAGCCTAACCATAGAGCGCGTTTCATAAGCGTTTCCTTGTGCATGAGGGTTTTTCAATGACGGACTCAATAGCCGGCCGGCATTAACCGGCGATGAAGGCCTCGGCCGCCTGCGTGCAAAGTGTGACTTGTCACGCAATCGGAAAGTTTTCTGGCATTCAGCCCTCACGCGGACACCTGCTGACACGCACTGGCCCGGCAGACCTGCGCAGATAGGCTTAACTGAAGGTCTGACAAGCGTTTACGGGCGTGACCAAGGAGGAAAACCCGGTGTCGATCAAACTGCGTTTAGTGTTGCTGATTGTTACTAGCCTGCTGACGGCGTTGCTGGTCAGTCTGGTCAGCTATGTCGGCAATCAGCGGATGGCCACGGCAGTCAGCGATAACGCGGTCAGCATGAGCGCGCTGCGCAACCACATGGAAGCCGACATGATGCACGACGCCCTGCGCGCCGATGTCTACTCGGCAATGCTGGTCGGGCTGGGCAAAAGCACCAGCACGGCAGTCGAAGCGCGAGACTCGATCGACGAGCATGCGGGGCATTTCCGTGAAGTGCTGGAGGAGAATCTCAAGCTGCCGATCAAGCCGACGTTGCGCACGGCGTTGGAGCAGATCAAGCCGAGCCTCGACACCTACATCAATGCCGGTGAACAGATTGTCGGTCTGGCGCTGGACAATCCGCAGGCTGCGCAAGAGCAACTTGGCACGTTCAACGGCGCCTTCAGCCAGCTCGAAACGCAGATGGCCGCGTTGAGCGAGTTGATTGAAAGCAATACCCGGCAAACCAGCGAAGCCACTGAAGCTGCCATCCGCAATGCCAACATCGCCCTCGCTGTCGTGTTGCTCGCCGGTTCGCTGCTGCTAATGGTGGAAGGGCGCTGGGTGATTCGCAGCATCACGGGGCCGTTGCAAACCGCCAGCCGCATCGCCGAGAGCATCGCCCACGGTAATCTGAGCGAGCCGATCAACGAGCCAACCGGCAAGGATGAAGCCAGCGCCCTGATTCGCACGCTGGCAACCATGCAGCGGGATTTGCGCAACATGATCGACGTGGTGCGCAGCAATGCCCATGGCGTCAGCGGCATGAGCGAGCAGCTCAGTCACGGTTGCCATCAGGTCGCCGACAGCAGCCAGCAGCAAAGTGTCGCCGCCAGCACCATGGCTGCCGCGGCCAGCCAGATGACCGCGAGCATCGAGGAAATCACCCGCCACGCCGAACGTGCCTTGAGCATGGCCAGCCAGGCCGAAAACCTTGCCAAGGAGGGCGGCGGGGTGATTCATCAAGTGGTCAGTGACATGGATGACATCGCCCGTTCGGCGCAACAGTCGGCACAGGTGATCCGCACGCTGGATCAGGAATCCGAAGGCATCTTCAACATCATTCAGGTGATCAAGAGCATTGCCGACCAGACCAACCTGCTGGCGCTCAATGCCGCGATCGAAGCCGCTCGCGCGGGAGAACAGGGTCGGGGCTTTGCCGTGGTGGCCGACGAAGTGCGCAGTCTGGCAGCGCGCACCAGTGCTTCTACCCAGGAAATCGCCGCGATGGTCGCGCGTATTCAAAGCAGCACGCGCGAGGCAGTCAGCAGCATGGAAGCGGGGGTGGCGCAGGTCGACAAAGGCATGGCGGTGACGGCGGATGTCGAGCGGGCGATCCGCGAAATCCTCGACGCCACGTTGAGCACGACGCAACTGGTCAACGACATCACCCGCACGATTGGCGAGCAGAGTCAGGCCAGTAACGAGATTGCCCACCAGGTGGAAATGATTGCCGGAATGTCGGAGGGCAACAGCCGGGTGATCGGGCAAACGGCGACAACCACCGATGAGTTGTCGAGCCTGGCAGGGCAGCTGGCGCAGTCGGTGGATCGGTTTCGGTTGTGACAGCAGGGCGGTTCTATGGTGTCGGGCCTGACGCCATCGCGGGCAAGCCCGCTCCCACAGTTTCTGCGGTGTAAATACAAACCTGGTAACACCATCAAACTTTGTGGGAGCGGGCTTGCCCGCGATGAGGCCAGACCAGTCACCCTGACGCTATTGATAAAACACACGGTCATGTTCAGCTGCTATCGGCCGATAAGCCCCTGAGCGGAAAAAGACTCTCAAGTCGGGAACAGACGCGCGGGTTTGCCCTGACGTGATATTCTGCGCGCCAACTTGGTTTGACCTAATTCAGTTTGCTTGCCTTCGGGCGGGCTGACGGAATCCCTGTCGCTCAAGTAGCTGAAGCCAATAATGATAAAAAGTCAGTTCAGAAGGGACATTAACTGAGGTCGATGCAGCACGTCGGCCTTGTGTGCCCACCCGTCAAAATTGAAGTGTGCCGGAATCTGCGACGCTAGCCTGAGCGTCATCAAAGCGGATCGCATACAGATAACAGCGGCGGGCGGAAGGCGTTTTATCATAGGTGCAACAGATGTTTAAAAAAGTGAACACAGCCCTGCTGGGTCTGGCTTTGGCGATGGGGATGACATCCGCCAATGCTGACGAAGCAAAGAAAGTCGACGTTCTGCTGATCGGCGGCGGCATCATGAGCACCACCCTGGGTGTGTGGATCAATGAGCTGGAGCCAAGCTGGTCGATGGAAATGGTCGAGCGCCTTGATGGCGTCGCCCTGGAAAGCTCCAACGGCTGGAACAACGCCGGTACCGGTCACTCGGCTCTGGCTGAGCTGAACTACACCCCGGAAGACGACAAAGGCAACGTGACGATCCCGAAAGCCGTCGAGATCAACGAAGCGTTCCAGGTGTCCCGTCAGTTCTGGGCCTGGCAGGTTCAGCAAGGCGTTCTGAAGAACCCTCGCTCGTTCATCAACACCACGCCGCACATGAGCTTCGTGTGGGGTGATGACAACATCAAGTTCCTGAAAAAGCGCTACGAAGCCCTGCAAGCGAGCCCGCTGTTCGCCGGCATGCAGTACTCCGAAGACCCGGCTGTGATCAAGAAGTGGGTTCCGCTGATGATGGAAGGGCGTGACCCGAACCAGAAAATCGCGGCCACCTGGAGCCCGTTGGGTACCGACATGAACTTCGGCGAAATCACCCGCCAGTTCGCTGCCCACCTGCAAACCAAGCCTAACTTCGATCTGAAACTGTCGAGCGAAGTCGAGGACATCACCAAGAATGCCGATGGCACTTGGCGTGTCAGCTACAAAAACCTGAAAGACGGCACTAAAACCGAAACCGACGCCAAGTTCGTGTTCATCGGCGCTGGCGGCGGTGCACTGCACCTGCTGCAGAAGTCGGGCATTCCTGAAGCCAAGGAATACGCTGGCTTCCCGGTAGGCGGCTCGTTCCTGGTGACCGATAACCCGACCATCGCTGAACAGCACTTGGCCAAGGCCTACGGTAAAGCCTCGGTTGGCGCACCGCCGATGTCCGTTCCGCACCTGGACACCCGTGTTCTGGACGGCAAGCGCGTGATCCTGTTTGGCCCATTCGCGACCTTCAGCACCAAGTTCCTCAAGGAAGGTTCGTACCTGGACCTGCTGACCAGCACCACCACCCACAACATCTGGCCTATGACCAAGGTCGGCATCAAGGAATACCCGCTGGTCGAGTACCTGGCTGGCCAACTGATGCTGTCGGATGAAGACCGCATGAACGCGCTGAAGGAATACTTCCCGAACGCCAAAGCCGAAGACTGGCGCCTGTGGCAAGCCGGCCAACGCGTGCAAATCATCAAGCGTGATGAAGCCGCTGGCGGCGTGCTGAAACTGGGCACCGAAATTGTTGCTGCACAAGACGGCTCCATCGCCGGCCTGCTGGGCGCATCGCCAGGCGCGTCGACCGCTGCTCCGATCATGCTGAGCGTGCTGCAGAAAGTCTTCAAAGACAAAGTGGCTAGCCCAGAGTGGCAAACCAAGCTGCATCAGATCGTGCCAAGCTACGGCACTCAGCTGAACAGCGATCCAGCCAAAGTGGCTGCAGAGTGGGCTTACACCGCCAAGATCCTCGAACTGCCGACGCCTCCAGTCATCGGTCAGGTAGCTGCTCCGGCCGCACCTGCTGCTGAAAAAGCTGAAGCACCGAAGGAAAACGCTGCACGTGACATGGCTCTGTAACTAGACCCCTGACACACAAAACCCACTGAACCGGCGACGGTCAGTGGGTTTTTTTATGCGCTGTCCCCCTGTAGGAGCTGCCGAAGGCTGCGATCTTTTGATCTTGTTTTTAAGATCAAAAGATC
>NZ_AKJD01000090.1 GCF_000282515.1 Pseudomonas sp. GM80 | reverse complement strand
CTGCGGCAGCTCCTACAGGAGATCGATGTAGGAGCTGCCGCAGGCTGCGATCTTTTGATCTTTTATTTCAAGGCAATCCTTTTTCCGGCCCGATTGGCGATCCCACTCGCCTGCCCATTCTGCTGTTTGCCCATCCGTGCCTGTGTAATCAGTCCAGGAATCAGCTCCCCCTCCGGCAAATTTTTCCAGAATCGCACCGGCAAATGCCCTTGCATGACCTTCTCGTTCAACCGCGCCGGGTTGAAGATGTGGCTGTAATAGGTCAGCCACAGTTCACCATGCGGATCGTCGACGTTCTGCGCCAATTGTTGCCATTCCAGCGGGCATTGGCGCTGATGAAGCAGTTGCTCGCCATCGTAATAAACCCCGTCACGCGGCGTGGCGATCAGCCAGCGATGCTGGCCCATGCGCCCGATGAAATGTTCGCTGGCGCTGTGCAGGATGTCGTGCGCCGGTTCGTGCCACGCGACATATTGCGGGCCAGCGCTGGCTGACGGGCGTTCGATGAAGCGCACAAACGCATGCAGGTGATGGGCTTCGCGACGCACTTGTTTGATTCGCCGCTGCAACTCGCTGCCCAGCTTGTCACCGGCCATCATTGCCGTGCGATCACCGTGGCTGACGCGCCACAACACTTCGTACAACAGACTCCAGCGCTGGTCGCCCCGGTATTGCGCCGCTTGCTCCAAGGTATCGAGCAGCACGCGCGGGATCTTCGCCATAAACGGCCCCTGCCCTTCAGGTACCGGATCATCATTATTGGCAAACAGATCACCCACGCCTTCCGAGGCCCAGCTCACCAGGCTCGGATCAATTTCATGGCTGAGCAGCCAGCGCGCCTGTTGGCGCCAGGTGTCGAACAGGTCGTCGCAGTCGAGATTGATCATCCCCATAACCCCATCTGTTGCGGCATCGGCCGGTCGCGCAGTTGCTGATAAAGCATATGACTGGTGACCTCGGCCTGCTGCGGGTGGTAGTCGCTGGTGATGATGAAGGGTTTGGCCTTGGCCAATACGCAACGCATGCGCGCGACATCTTCGTAGCGGATCTTGCGTTGCCGGCGCAGTTCGACCAGACGTTCGGTGGTGCGCAACCCGATGCCGGGGATGCGTGCGATCAACGACGCTTCGGCACGGTTCAGATCCAGTGGGAACACCTCGCGATTCTGCAACGCCCACGCCAGTTTCGGGTCGATGTCCAACGCCAGATTGCCCGGGCCCTTGAGCAGTTCGTCGGCGCTATAACCGTAGCTGCGCAGGAGGAAATCGGCTTGGTACAAACGGTGCTCGCGCATCAGTGGTGGCGCGGCCAGTGGCACACTTTTCGGGCTGTCGGGGATCGGGCTGAACGCCGAATAATAAACACGGCGCAAGCGGTAGTTGCCGTACAGCGACTGGGCACTGTGCAAAATCGTGCTGTCGTCGGTGTCATCGGCGCCGACGATCATTTGCGTGCTTTGCCCGGCGGGCGCGAACTTCGCTGAACGGGGCTCATTGAGGACCGTTTGCACGCCGGTGTAGATGGTATTCATGGCCCGCTTGATCGAGCCAATGTCTTTCTCCGGTGCCAGGGTTTGCAGGCTGGCATCGGTGGGCAACTCGATATTGACGCTGAGGCGATCGGCGTAGCGCCCCGCTTCCTCGATCAACGCCGGGTCGGCGTCGGGAATTGTCTTGAGATGGATGTAGCCGCGAAACTCATGCTCTTCACGCAACAGCTTGGCCACGCGCACCAGTTGTTCCATGGTGTAATCCGCCGAGCGGATGATGCCGGAGCTGAGGAACAGACCGCTGACGCAGTTGCGTCGATAGAAATCCAGGGTCAGCGCCACCACCTCTTCAGGGGTGAAGCGCGCGCGGGGAACATCACTGGAACGACGATTGACGCAGTATTGGCAATCGTAGAGGCAGAAGTTGGTCAGAAGGATTTTTAACAACGAAACGCAACGCCCGTCGGGCGTGTAGCTGTGGCAGATGCCCATGCCATCGGTCGAGCCCAGGCCAGTCTTGCCCTCGGAGCTGCGCTTGGGCGCACCGCTGCTTGCGCAGGATGCGTCGTACTTGGCGGCGTCGGCGAGGATGCTGAGCTTGTCGATGATTTGCATGGCGCGGGCTCTTTACTGTTTGGATGTACAGTATAGGGTCGAGCTCGGGGTTACAAGGTGGTAGAAGCGCACCTCGTCGGTCAGGAGCTCCAGATCAAAAGATCGCAGCGTTCCGCAGCTCCTACATGAGATCTCGAACTCCTGTAAGAGCTGCCGAAGGCTGCGATCTTTTGCTCTGGCCGTGTTCAATCGCCAACTCAACGCCAAACCGCGCGGCGATTTCCCTGCGCCCCACCACCGTCAACGCCAGCGCCCGACTGTCCAGATCCTGCGTCACCCATTGGCGCTTCAACGCCGCTTGCAACAACGCCGCCCCGAGCGATCCACCGAGATGCGGTCGGCGCATGCTCCAGTCCAGGCACGGGCAGGCAAACTTGCGCCGCAGCGTGCTCAAATCCTGCACTTCAATGCCCAGCCCTTCGAACAACGCCGCGCCACTGTCGCTCAAGCGATACGCCTGCTCGTCGGTCTCGACCAGCCATCCCGCCTCGATCAAACGGTCATGCAGCAACACCGCGAGTGTCCCGGCCATATGGTCGTAACAGGTGCGAGCAAATTGCAGTCGATCCGGAGTATGCGGTTTGAACGTCGGCGTAGCGTTCTGGCCAATCACCATCAACGCTTCCAGCGCCTGCGCCACGCGCTGGTCGGCGAGGCTGTAATAACGGTGGCGGCCCTGTACGTGCAGGCGTATCAACGCCAGGTCCTTGAGTTTGGCCAGATGCGCGCTCGCCGTTGAAGTGCTGACCTCGGCGATAGTCGCCAACTCCGTACTGGTGCGGGCGTGACCGTCCATCAGTGAACAGAGGATTCTCGTTCGCGCCGGTTCCGCGATGGCGGCGGCCACCTGTGAAACGCCGATGTCTTGCTGTTCTGCGTGCATTCTTATCCCGCACTCATAGATGACCGTGACATTCACGGCGCCCCAATACACAACTTAGCTTATCAAGGTAAAAGAACCTCAAATTTACCTTGGATTTCATAGCTATCTCTTACACCCTTAAAAACACCGGCAAACCACTTCCCATCGGCCCCGATATTATTCAGGGTGACTGAACCGCCTGCGATGTATTCATTAGAATACATTTTAGCCCCCCTAAAAAAAACCCGAAGTCCATCCTTCTCGCCATCCAGGTTGTAAGTTCCCAACGCTGGCTTCCTGCCCAGAAAATAAAAAGCCAGCCTGATCGTCGGCTCATGCGTCTTATTCTGGATCTGCACATTAACACTGTTCGAACTGGGTGTGACGCTAACCACGTTCATATTCATAATCTCATAAGAACCAGCGGGGTATCGTAAAGCTCCCTCAAACCAACCGCTGCCCCACACCTGACTTACACTCTCTTCATCCATTTTAATTTCTCCGAAAAGACATCAGAATCGCTAATCACTCTTGAATGTTCCCCACCTGCATCAAGTCAAACCACTTCAAATCTAGCAGCCATCACGTAACGCTCTGCAGTAACGCTCAGAACTCCCTCTATTCCCTTGCCCATTTCAAACTTCGTTATGGTCAATGATCCGCTCAGTGCGTCTACCGGAAATGTTGACCTACCCGGTTTAAAATAAACATCCACTGCACGAAATGGACCCTGAGTGACGGGATAGACTTCCAAACTTGGTGTTATTCTGAAACTGACACCCAAAACTTGCTTCCTGCCCGTTTTGCCGCCGCTTATCAAAAACCACAAGAAGCCCGGACCATACGAGTAATCAACAAGCTCAGTGATTTTTACCAGTTCATACCCACCGTAGCGATTCATGATTGCGCCTTCGACCAAACAGGTCCTTCGAAGGTTGTTCTCACCCGTTTCTGAATGGGTATCGTCCACTGCGCTCTCCCTGACAATAATAAAAGAGATTCAGACTTGCTGCCCCTCTCATACAACCTTGCCTACGGCGTAAACATTGGGAACCGCGCGCAGATCACCGTCAACTGTCATACCTGACAGTTGACAATACAAAACACTCTAAGAATCTGCGAAACCCCTCAACTATCGAGCTAGACAAGTTGTGCTTCATTCAAGTTATTTGAGAGAACTTTAACGATGACTCATCACCCTTTGGGCGTTGAGGTTAAACAGCTAAAAAATCCATTCACACTTCAACAAACACATTTCGCTGCACAACGAATCATCGCCCTAAAAAACGGCAGACAGTAGAAGCCACTCCCCTCCACAAGGCTATGAACCATGGACCCGATCATTGCTGCGACGCATGCCGATCCTTATCCCTACTACGCGCAACTTCGCACCGAGGGCGGACTCGCCTTTCATGCCGGGCTAAAAGTGTGGGTCGCCAGCAGCGCGCGGGCAGTGTGTGCGGTGTTGGCGCATGCCGATTGTCGGGTGCGGCCTGCGCAGGAGCCGGTACCCAAAGCGATCGCCGAGGGCGCGGCTGGCAAGGTATTTGGTCAGTTGATGCGGATGAATGACGGCGCGCGTCAACGCTGTCCGCGTGCGGCGATCGAGCCTGCGCTTGAGTTAATTGATGAGGCGCACATTCGAGCCTTGGTGGCCGCTCGATTGATCACCGTAGACGCCGACGGCTTATATAAAGCCATGTTTCGCGGCCCGGTGTGCGTGGTCGCTGCGCTGCTCGGTTTCAACCCGGCGCAGGGTCGGACGATCAGTGCGCTGACCGCCGATTTCGTCGCGTGTCTGTCGCCGTTGAGCAATGACTTGCAACTCGTGGCGGCACACGGGGCGGCTGAGCAATTGCGGGGTTACTTCGTTGAGTTGCTGGCCGAGTCCGACAGCCAACTGCTGACGGCCATTCGGCAACGATTCGAAGGGGATATGGAGGCGTTGATCGCCAATCTGATCGGCCTTTGTTCGCAGACTTATGAAGCCACCGCCGGGTTGATTGGCAATGGGTTGGTGGCACTGAAGCGTCAGCCCGGATTGCGCGGGGCGTCCATGGATGCGGTGTTGGCTGAGGTGCAGCGCTTTGATCCGTCAGTGCAGAACACTCGGCGGTTTGTGGCTGCCGCTTGCGAGATCGACGGTGTGCGCGTCGAGGCCGGGGAGGTAATTGTGGTGCTGCTGGCCTCGGCCAATCGCGATCCGGCGCTTAATGAACAGCCAGACAGGTTTTTGCTGGATCGGCCGAATCGGCGCAGTTTCAGCTTTGGCAGCGGGCGGCATCAGTGTCCGGGGCAAATGTTGGCGACGGAAATTGCCTGTGCGACTGTCAGGGAAATCCTCGATCACGGTGTGAATCTGGAGCGACTGGCCTGGCATTACCGGCCTTCGCTGAATGGGCGGATTCCACTGTTCAATATCGTCGGTGACTGATCGTCCGCCTTCGCGGGCAAGCCCGGCTCCTACAGAGGTTTCTTGCACACCCCGAGACACTGCAGGAGCAAAGCTTGCTCGCGAAAAGGCCCGGAAAAACAACGCATCATTTCGACATCATCCACGAGGCTACAGCGCCTTGCGCCTTTGCCTACAACTACGCCAGAATCCGCCGGCTTGTGCGACTCGGGGGTCGCCGGTAACTTGGTTCGCATCACTGAATGTTCAGTGATCGGGTTTAGTCGCTCGGTAATCTATTCAATTTGCACGACGTTCCAGACAGTAGGTATTTCGATACTTCACTCAATGGTAGCTGTGCGCAGGGCGCCTTCGGGTGCGCCGGTTTGGGTGGGTTTCCGGTCGACTAACCTGTGCATAGCTGCCACCCTCTGGTTTAGTCGCGAGGTGGTGTCAGCATCACTTTGGAAACCTACTCAATGTTCAAAGTAACGCCGAATCCCCCGGAAACAGATGCCATACCCGAATCCGATCCAACATCCCCTTACTCCACCCTAGACCCGACAAAACTGAACGACGCCGCCGAACGCGCCCTCGATCACTACCTCAAACCCCACGCCCCACCGCAGCGAACACCCAGCACCATGTTCCTGGTCGCCCCGAACATGGACACCGAAACCCTCCTCGCTCACGCCTGCGAATCCATGGCCTCGGCCAGCATCATGCTCAGCGACTTCGCCGGCCTGCTCGAAACGCCCTACCGCAATACCCTGCTCGGCATTCAGCAAGTGGTGATGCTCGGCGAACTCGCCGTCAACCGCGCGCTCGACAACCTGGAACCGCCGACCAGAAATTGAAGTGAGTTGATGAGGTGAGGGAGCGTACTTCCGCACCTCTGCTTTCTGTTACCAGATGTCTGATGGATCAAACCCAGCTTGTTTTATATCTGTTCTGATATAACCTTTGGCATGGAGACTCTTGCCATCCCTTGCAACACTCCGACGCATCACGATCGGTTCTGAGCTATTACGCTTTTCCTTTCTAACAGGAGAAGTCGATGCCCAGACACAAGGATGTGATGTTTGTCGGGAGTGCGCTCAAAGATCTGCGTGCATTCCCGCTTGATGCCCGAAGGGCTGCGGGTTTTCAGTTGGATCTTTTGCAACAGGGTGAAGAACCTTTTGATTGGCGTCCCATGAAAACCATAGGCCGTGGCGTCAACGAAATCAGGATCACTGAGGATTCAGGAGCGTTTCGGGTGTTTTATGTGGTCAATCGGCCTGAAGCCATTTATGTGCTGCACGCCATGCACAAGACCACAAGAAAAACTGAAACGCGAGATATCGAACTGGCTCGCGCCAGATACCAGGAAATAGGTTAAGCCATGAAGGATCATCAAGACCCATCCCTGCGTTTTACAAGCGTCTGGGATGCACTGGAAGACACGCCGCAGGACGCAGCCAATTTGCGTCTGCGGGCCAAACTGATGCGTACGCTTTGCGAGACCATTCGCGCTTGGGAGCTTCCACAAAAGGAGGCAGCCAAGCGTCTGGGCATTACTCAGCCACGCCTCAATGATGTACTCAACGGGAAAATCGACAAGTTCTCCCTTGATGCCTTGGTCAATATTTCGGCAGCAGCAGAGTTGGAAGTAGACATCTGCTTTCCGTCCGGGCCACCGTTGCAGTGGGCCTGAGGACCACTCAGCCCGCCAAGGATTACTTCAACCCGTGCGCTGACGAAACTCCGAAAGGATAAAAGGTTTACCGGCTCTGGGTTAACCTTCGACATCCTCCAGCGCCACCAAAGGCTCGCTGGAGGACTCGACAGCGCCTGCACTCAATCCTCCCGCGTCAAAACCTCCAGCAACTCAATCTCGAAGACCAGATTCGAGTGCGGAGGAATCTTGCCCATCGTCCGCTCGCCATAGCCCAAGTGCGCCGGCACCAGCAACTTACGTTTGCCGCCCACCTGCATGCCCATCAGCCCCTGATCCCAGCCCTTGATCACGCGGCCCGTGCCGATCACACACTGAAAAGGTTTGCCACGGCTGTAGGAAGAATCGAACTCGCTGCCGTCTTCCAGCCACCCGGTGTATTGCGTGGTGATCAGCGCGCCTTTGACCGCGGCTTTGCCCTCGCCCACCTGGAGATCGATTACCTGCAGTTCATCATTCATAACAATCACTCTATTGTTCAGCTGGCCGCCGTTTTCCCAGAAATGGCGGAGATTGGCAACCCGAATGCGAAGATCAACGTGGTATCCGAACCGAGTGATGAAGCATTAACATAGCCAACCGCCACTACCTCTCGGATCGATTCAGCATGCTGGCAGCGCCCGAATGATTCAGCTCTGGATCGGCCTTGCCATCGGCATTGTCATGTTGGCGGTGATTGCCATGCTGATCTGGCGCGAGCGCGATTTGCGGCGCCAGCTCGCCGAATACCGTGAGCTGCTCAGCCGCGCCGCTGAAGGCCGCAACATTCATCAGGACGGCGACGCCGAGCGCTTCAAACGCAGCCAATATTTTGCGCGCATCGGCACCTGGGATTGGGAAGTCGACAGCGATCGGCTGTACTGGTCGGACGCGATCTACGGCATGTTCGGCTTCAAGATCGGTGAGATCACGCCGTCCTACGCTCTGTTCTGCTCCTGCGTACACCCGGATGACCGCATTCGGGTGCGCGACGGTGAACTGCGTTGTCTGCAAACCGGTGAAAACCACGACGAGGAATATCGCGTGGTCTGGCCCGACGGCACGATTCGCTGGCTGCGCGAGACCGGCAACGTGGTGCGCAACGACCACGACGCGGTGATCAAAATGATGGGCGTGGTACGCGACATCACCGAAGAAAAGGCCTCGGCCAGTTACCTGCAACACCTCGCCCATTTCGATCCCTTGACCGGATTGCCCAATCGGCGGGTGCTGGAGCAACGGTTAGCAGAAGCACTGGATCAGGCCCGGCAGACCAACACCCGAGTCGCCCTGGTGTTTGTCGATCTCAACGGCTTCAAAAGCATCAATGATCAATACGGCCATGCGGCCGGCGACCGCGTGCTGATCACCACCGCGACCCGACTGAAACGCATCCTGCGCAGCACCGACACGGTTGCACGCATCGGCGGCGATGAGTTCGTGGTCATTCTGCAAGGCCTGGCACTGGGTCTCGACTTGCAGGACGAAGCCCGCCGCATCTGCCAGAAAATGTTCGTCGAGTTATCGCCTCCGGTGAGCATCGGCAACGACCAGCGACACATCGGCACCAGCCTCGGCGTCGCGGTGTTTCCCGACCACGCGCCGACCATGGACCGCTTGCTGCACATTGCCGATCTGGCGATGTACGAGGCCAAGCGCAGTGGCAACAATCAATATCGGTTGGGCAGGGGAAGCCCTGCACGTGTGCATGCGCAGGGTTTTTGAATCCGGGGTTTAACGCGGCACCGGTTTCATCTCGACGATGGTGCCGTTGGTGATCATCACCATGACGTACTGGTCATTGATCTGCACCCATTGCGCCTGGTCGACAGGCTTCTTCAGGCCTTTGGCTTTCCAGTCGAGGGCTTTTTCGCTGCGTTGATAAATATCCGGGGCGCGGTCGTTGACCTTCAATTCGCGGTCGCTGACCGGGGATTGGACGGAGGGATCGCTTGAGGTTTGCGCCGCTTGAACGAGTGGGCTGATCCCGGCAATGCCGGCAACGAGGGCCAGGCTGGCGATTAGGGTTTTGCTGTTCATCGGTGAACCTCCATTGATGTGTGATACCTGAACTCGGACTGCGCGGCTCGGGAATCATTCCTTGTTTTTTGCCTGGGCTGGCTGGGGGATTGTAGTCGTCCGCCGGGCCGCCATCGCTGGCAAGCCAGCTCCCACATGGGGCCAGGGTGTTAGCGAAAGTTGCGGCCCCCGAAAACCTGTGGGAGCTGGCTTGCCAGCGATAGGGCCGATACATTCAACCTCGTCATTGCCTGATCCGCCGCTTTCGCGAGCAAGCTTGGCTCCTACAAAAAAGCATGCGTCGAGCACATTGATCCGCTTTGCACATCAATGCATGCCAATAATGCAATTAACATCCTGTTACACCTGAGCGACCATCCGCCTCAATAAGAACCGTGCGCTGACTCTCCTTGGCGCACGTCATAAAAGCGGTGGAGTCCTTTACTATGACAGCCTCAATCCCACACGGCGGCTCGCGGGCCGGCGCCATCTTCCGAGTGACCTCGGGCAACTTCCTCGAACAGTTCGACTTCTTTCTGTTCGGCTTCTACGCCACGCAGATCGCGTCGGTGTTCTTCCCGGCGAGCAGTGAATTCGCCTCCCTGATGATGACCTTTGCAGTATTCGGCGCGGGCTTTTTGATGCGTCCGCTGGGGGCCATCGTGCTCGGCGCGTACATCGATGACGTCGGTCGCCGTAAAGGTTTGATCGTCACATTGTCGATCATGGCCAGCGGCACGATATTGATTGTGTTGGTGCCCGGATACGAAACCATCGGCCTGTTTGCGCCGGCGCTTGTGCTGATCGGGCGTCTGTTACAAGGCTTCTCCGCCGGTGCGGAATTGGGCGGGGTTTCGGTGTATTTGTCCGAGATCGCTACGCCGGGCCGCAAAGGTTTCTTCACCGCGTGGCAGTCGGCCAGTCAGCAAGTGGCGATCATCGTTGCCGCCGCATTGGGCTTCGCGCTGAACGCCTGGATGGCACCTGACGTGATTGCCGACTGGGGTTGGCGGATCCCGTTTTTCGTCGGCTGCATGATCGTGCCGTTCATCTTTGTGCTGCGCCGTAACCTGGCAGAAACCGAAGAGTTCGCTGCGCGCAAACACCGCCCAAGCATGCGCGAAGTGTTCCGTACCCTTGGCCAGAATTGGGGCGTGGTCCTCGGCGGCATGTTGATGGTCGCCCTGACCACCACCGCGTTTTACCTGATCACCGTGTACGCGCCGACGTTCGGCAAAACCGTGCTGCACCTGAGCACCTCGGACGCACTGCTGGTGACTTTGCTGGTGGGCGTGTCGAACTTCTTCTGGCTGCCGATTGGCGGCATGTTGTCGGACCGCATCGGTCGTCGTCCGGTGCTGATCGCGATGTCGCTGCTGGCGCTGGCCACCACCTACCCGGCGCTGTCGTACTTGGTGCAGGCGCCGAGCTTCAGCCACATGTTGCTGTCGCTGCTGTGGTTGTCGTTCATCTACGGCATGTACAACGGCGCGATGATTCCGGCGCTGACCGAAATCATGCCGGTGGAAGTGCGCGTCGCCGGTTTCTCCCTCGCCTACAGCCTGGCCACGGCAATTTTCGGCGGCTTTACCCCAGCGATGTCGACCTTCCTGATTCAGTACACCGGCGACAAAGCCGCGCCGGGTTACTGGATGAGCATCGGCGCGCTGTGCGCGTTGTGCGCCACGCTGTACCTCTATCGCCGCGCGGGCGGCCGTCTGCAACCGGTCGCAGCATAAGGAACCATGACCATGAAAAAACTCTTTAACTTCGCCGCCATCGCCCTCTGCGCTTTCAGCGCCCTGGCACACGCTGAACAGCTGAACGTGATGACGTCGGGGGGCTTCACTGCCGCCTATAAAATCCTCGGGCCGAAATTCGCCGCCGCCAGCGGTAACACCCTCGACACCCAACTCGGCCCGTCGATGGGCAAGGCCCCGGAAGCGATCCCCAATCGCCTCGCGCGCGGCGAACACGCCGACGTGGTGATCATGGTCGGCTACGCCCTTGATGATCTGATCAAGCAAGGCAAGGTTGACCCGGCTTCGCGCGTGGAACTGGCGGACTCGCGGATCGGTCTGGTGGTGCGCGAAGGCGCGGCGAAACCGGACATCAGCAACGTTGACGCACTGAAGAAAACCTTGCTCGACGCGCAGTCGGTGGCCTACTCCGACAGCGCCAGCGGCGTGTACATCCAAGAGCAATTGTTCAAGAAGCTCGGCATCGAAGATCAGCTGAAACCGAAGGCCAAGATGATTCCGAAAGTCCCGGTCGGCTCGGTGGTCGCCACCGGCGACTATCAACTGGGCTTCCAGCAGGTCAGCGAATTGCTGCCGGTGCCGGGCGTGAGTTTCGTCGCGAAGATTCCGGAATCGGTGCAGTCGGTGACGCGTTTTGCTGCCGGGATTCCGGTCGGTGCGCAGCATCCAGAAGAGGCGAAAGCCTTGCTCGCCTACCTCGCCGCACCGGCTGCGCAAGCTGATGTGCAGGCCACCGGGCTGGATTCGGTCAAACGTTGATCGTTGGCGGCTGGACTTTCATTTCCACCACCAGCCGCTCCAGTTCCAATGCCGCCGGGGTCAATGTACGGCCCCGGCGCTTGATGATGCCGACACTGCGCATCACCTGCGGATTGGTCAGCGGCACCCGCGTCAGGATCGGATGATCCGGCCCCGGCAGCGCCATCAGCGGCACCGCCGCCACCCCCAACCCCGCCTCGACCAGACCGATCATGGTTGTCACGTGCTTGGTTTCACAGATGCTCTGACGCTGCGGCACCACGGTGCTCAGGGCCTGATCGAGCAAAAACCGGTTGCCGGAAGTCTTGTCCAGCGAGATGTAATCCTGCTGATAGAACTCGTCCCACGTCACGCTGCTGCGCCCGGCCAACGGGTGATCGCGGCGACAAGCGACGACGTAGCACTCCTGCACAAGCGCTTCAAAGTCGACTTTGGCATCCTGCGTGCCCAAAAAACTCAAGCCGAAATCCGCCTCGCCATTGACCACCGCGCTGAGCACATCGTGGGCGCTGGAATCGAGGACTTTGACTTTGATGCGCGGGAATTGCTGGTGATAGCGGGCGACCACCCGCGGCATGAAGTAGTACGCCGCCGAGGGTACGCAGGCAACGGTGACGTGGCCCAAACGGGTCGAGGCGACTTCGCTGATGCCCAGCAACGCCACATCGAGATCATCCAGCAGACGCTCGACACTCGGCATGAAACCGCGTCCGGCCTGGGTCAGGCTGACCTTGCGCGTTGTGCGTTCGAAGAGTTTTACGCCGAGGGCGTCTTCGAGCTTTTCGATACGTCGGCTCAACGCCGGCTGCGACAGGCGCACAGTGTCGGCGGCCTTGCGGAAACTGCCCTGCTCGACCACCGCGCGAAAGGCTTGCAGATCGTTGAGGTCGAAGTTGATGGCCATGGCAGGACTCGGAAAGATTGATACGCTGGAGTTATGAATGTAACCAATTGATGCCAATTATCACAGAAACAACGAAAATCCCCTGTAGGAGCTGCCGCAGGCTGCGATCTTTTGATCTTGTTTGTTTGAACCCCAAAGCAAGATCAAAGGATCGCAGCCTCGTTGCACTCGTCAGCTCCTACAGGGGATCTTTGGTGGATCTGGAAACGATTCAGCCCTTATCCTTGTCGCCCCCGCCGTACCGCTGTCAGGAGTAAATCCATGCCCCATGAAGGCAATCTGTTGCAAGCCGCTGTCGTGTTTCTGTTCGCGGCGGTGCTCACTGTGCCTTTGGCCAAACGTCTGCAATTGGGCGCCGTGCTCGGCTATCTGTTCGCCGGGGTGATCATCGGCCCTTCGGTGCTGGGCTTGATAGGCAATCCGCAGAGCGTGGCGCATATTTCCGAATTGGGTGTGGTCTTGCTGCTGTTCATCATCGGCCTTGAGCTGTCACCGCGACGTTTGTGGGTGATGCGCAAATCGGTGTTCGGCGTCGGTCTGGCGCAGGTGCTGCTGACAGCTTCGGTGATTGGTGTGTTGGCGTTGTCGGTGTTTGGCCAACCGCTGAACAGCGCGATTGTACTGGGGCTTGGCCTGGCGCTGTCTTCCACGGCGTTTGGTCTGCAGAGTCTTGCCGAGCGCAAGGAACTGACCAGCCCGCATGGTCGCCTGGCGTTCGCCATTCTGTTGTTCCAGGACATCGCCGCGATCCCGTTGATCGCCTTGGTGCCGATGCTCGCGGGTGGCAATCACACCACCAGCACCGCTGAAGATATCAATCATGGTTTGCAGGTGCTCGGCGGTATCGCGGTGGTCGTGGTCGGTGGGCGATATTTGTTGCGTCCGGTGTTCCGCGTGGTGGCGAAAACCGGTCTGCCGGAAGTGTCCACCGCCACCGCGCTGCTGGTGGTGATCGGCACGGCGTGGCTGATGGATCTGGTTGGCGTGTCGATGGCGTTGGGGGCGTTTCTCGCCGGTCTGTTGCTGGCGGACTCGGAATATCGGCATGAACTGGAAGCGCAGATCGAGCCGTTCAAGGGCCTGCTGCTGGGGCTGTTTTTCATCAGCGTCGGCATGGGCGCGAACCTGAGCCTGTTGCTGAGTGCACCGATCACCGTATTGGGGCTGACGCTGCTGTTGATTGGCCTGAAACTGCCGCTGCTGTTTGTGGTTGGACGTCTGGCCGGTGGGCTGAACAAGATCAGTGCCATCCGCCTCGGCATCGTCCTCGCCGCTGGGGGTGAATTTGCTTTTGTGGTGTTCAAGATCGGCCGCGATCAGGGGCTGTTCGAGCCGCGCCTGTATGACCTGCTGGTGCTGACCATCACCCTGTCGATGGCGTTGACGCCGTTGTTGCTGTTGATTTGCGCGCGCCTGGTCAGCCCGAAAGTGCAGCCGGTGGAAGTGCCGCAACAATACCGTGAGATCGACACTGACACGCCGCGCGTGGTGATTGCCGGTATGGGCCGGATGGGCCAGATCGTCGCGCGTATTCTGCGCGCGCAGAACATCAAGTTCGTCGCGCTCGACACCTCGGTGGAAACCATCGAGCTGTCGCGCAGCTTTGGCGGTGTGCCGGTGTTTTACGGCGACCCGATGCGCCCGGAAATTCTCAACGCGGCCAAGGTCGGCGAGGCGGAATATTTCGTGATTGCCACGGATGACCCGGAGACCAACATCAAGACGGCCGAGGTGGTGCGCAAGCTGTATCCGCACATGAAAATCATCGCCCGGGCACGTAACCGTCAACACGTGCACCGTTTGGTCGACGTTGGCGCTGAAGCGATTCGCGAGACGTATTATTCAAGTCTGGAAATGAGCCGGCGAACGCTGGTTGGCTTAGGGCTGACCCAAGCTCAGGCCGATGCCCGCATCAAGCGCTTCAAACACCACGACGAACAGGTGCTGGAAGCGCAACACGCGATTTACGACGACGCGGCAAAAGTCCTGCAAACCGCCCAGGAAGCCCGTGCGGAACTGGCGCGGTTGTTCGAATCCGACCAACTCGAAGAACAATCACGCAAATCTTGAGCCTCATCTGATTGTTCCCACGCTCCGCGTGGGAATACAGCCGGGGACGCTCCGCGTTCCAATTCGAAAGCTGGAACGCGGAGCGTCCCTTGAGACATTCCCACGCAGAGCGTGGGAACGATCATCTTGCCGAGGTCAGGCCAGTTCCAATTCCAATGCTGGTTTGACCGGGGCCACTTCGAAGCGGTCCGCCAGAAACGGTGTGATGTCCAGTGGCAGCGGCTCGTCGTTGACCAGTTTGTCGAGCAGTACGCCGGTGATCGCCGAGGTCAGGATGCCGGTGCGGAAGTGTCCGCAGGCATTCAGGTACCCTTCCACGCCACGCATTGGCCCGAGGATCGGCAACTCATCCGGCGACCCCGGGCGCAAGCCTGCCCAAGTGCGTTTCAGGTTGACGTCCTTGAGTTCCGGCAGACAACGCACGGCGCCCTGCACCAGCCCGGCGATTTCCGGGTAGGTGGTGGTGACGTCGAAACCTTTGTCTTCGGTGGTGCTGCCGATGAGGATCTCGCCGTTGTCCTTTTGCGCCACGTAGCAGTCGCTGGTGGTCAGGCAGCCGTTGAGGATCTTCGGCATGCGCTCGGTCAGCAGGATCTGGCCTTTGACCGGTTTCACCGGGATCCGAATCCCCGTCGCCCACTCACTCAAATCCGCCGCCCAGGCACCGCTGGCGTTGATCAGGGTCTTGCAGTGGAACACGCCCTCCTCGGCCGTCTGCACGCCGGTCACCCGCGTGCCGTGATGCAACACGCCAGTGACGTTGGTGTTGACGTAGATGTCGACGCCGTTCTGCCGCGCGCCTTCCATGTATGCGTCGGCGAGGCGGAACGGGCTGACCTGGTGGTCGCAGAGAAACTCCAGCGCCCCGCGTGCCTCATGGCTGACGCTCGGTTCGGCTTCGCGCAATTGCGCTTGATCGAGCCAGCGCACCTGATCAGCCAGATGCGGAATGCAGCCGACGATGTGTTCGGCGTAGAGCCGGTCTTCGTCGTCATAAATCACGAATTTCAGCCCGGTCTTTTCAAACTTGAAATCCATCCCGTGGTTTTCTTTCAGCTCGCGGTGCAGCGCCGGGTACAAGGCGTTGGACTGCAAGGCGAAGTCAAAGAACGACTCCGGCAGGATGTGCGGCGTGCTCGCGTCCACCGCCACCGCCGCGCCCTGGGTTTCACGCTTGCGATTGGCCGACATCATGCGGAAGAAAATCACCCCGCAGCCGAGGCCGACCGATTCACCGATCGCCCACAAGCCACCGGCCGAGGCACGGGTCGCATTACCCGGGCGTTTGGCATCGATCAACGCGACCTTGAGGTTTTTCCGTTTGGACAGTTGATAGGCGCACGACGCGCCGATCACGCCACCACCGGCGATGACCACATCGTAGAACTTACTCATGGGCAGCGGCCTCCGTGCCGACAGAATGGAACGCAGAAAAAGGTATCGGATCAATCGGAAAACGCGGCCGCAGCCAACCGACGTCCGTGCGCCCGGTGGCCTGACGCAGCCGGTCGCTGCAATAGCCGACGCACATCCGCCCCTGGCAGTCGCCCATGCTCACGCGGGTGCGCATTTTCAAGCTGGCAATGTCTTGCACGCCCTGCTCCAGCGCGCGATCGATGTCGGCACGGGTCGCATGTTCACACCGGCAGATCACCGTGTCGGCGGCGGGCAATGCGGTCTGGCCGACGCCGCGTTCGGTGTAGCGGTCGACGGCGGCGCGGAAGCGCACGATGGCTTTGAGTTTGCTCAGGTAACGGTCGCGGCGCACGCGCGCCAGTTCATCTTCAAGCACACCGCGCTGCAACAGGATTGACGTCGCCGCGATCTTGCCTGCGAGCATCGCCGCTTCACCGCCACGAATCCCGCCCATGTCGCCGGCCAGGTGTACGTGGGGTTCGTTACTTTGCTGCCAGAGGTTGGCATTGGCGCGCAGGTAACCGTCGTCACTGAAACCGTGATCCAGGCCCATCTGCTGACTCAGTTGCGTGCGCGGAATGAAGCCGTAACCGACCGCCAGGGTCTTCGCTTCGAAGCGTTCGACACGCGACAGATCCGGCTCCCAGGTGGCCGAATACGGTGCGACGCTGACGCTTTTCAATTCACCCTCACCATGGGCATCGACCACACCCCAACCGTACTGCATCGGGATGCCGTGCAGTTTCAGGTAGGCGAGCATGCTCAAGCCATCGAGAAACAGCTGCGGCTTGTTCAACAGCGCCAGGCTCTCACGGGCAATCTTGCCGAACGCACAGGCCTCGTATACGCCGGCCACGCTGACGCCCGAGGCGTGCAACTGCGTCGCCACCAGCGGCAGCAACGGCCCAGTGCCGGCGATAATCACCGGCCCTTGCGGCTTGACTACGCCACTTTTGATTTGCAGTTGCAGGCCACCCAGCATGATCACCCCCGGCAACGTCCAGCCCGGGAACGGCACGCTGCGCTCATGGCAGCCGGCAGCGAGCAGCAACTGCGAATACTCGATCTCATGCAACTGCTCGTCGCCGTCCAGCACCACCAGGGCGCGGGTGCCTTCAGCACCGACCACGCGGTGGTTGAGGCGCACATCGATCAGCCCGGATTGCTCCTGAAAATCACCGTGCAGTTTGCCCAGCGCCTCGGAATAACGCGGGCCCAGATAATCCAGTTGCACGCCGTCACGCAGCGGCCCGCGATAAACCACACCGCCCAGGCGCGAGGCTTCTTCCAGCAAGGTGCAGCGCACACCGTGGCGCGCCAGTTCGATGGCCGCGGCCATCCCCGCCGGGCCACCGCCGACAATCACCGGTTGCAGGTTCATATGACCTCCTGCGCGGTGATGCGGTTGACCTGGGTTTCAATCTGCATGCCGTCGCGCACCACGGTCTGGCAGGCGCGGCGTTTGTGCCGGCCGTTGATTTTCACCAGGCAGCACTGACACACGCCCATGCCGCAGTAGGCACCGCTGATCTGATCGTGATCGTTGCGTGCGATCTGTCGCACGCCGAGGGACTGGATAACGCTGAGGACGGTTTCGCCGATGGCGGCGGTCACCGCTTGGCCATTGATGTGGACAGTCATATCCGCCTGCGCCAACGGCTGGATATCGAAGGTTCTTTCTAGGCAGTGCATTGCGATGTTCATCCGTGAAATTTCGGTTGAGGTTGTGTCAGCTCCTTGCTGCACTACACCGTGTCGACGCGTTTATAGCTGTGATTGGGGCGTCGACGCAGGTACTCCGTCAGCGCAACCAAGGTGCGCGTGAAGCACTGTAGTTCATACCTCAGCAAAGGCCTGGATCATTTACGTTAGGCGATATCGCCAGGCGAAATATTGATCCAGGCCAGTGAAAACAGTCGGATTGTTCAACGATCAGTTGGAGAAGACGAACTGCCCCTTGATCTTTTTCGCGCCGATAAAACCCAGGTCCGGGAACAGTAGCGATTTGACCCAACCGGCGTAGAACACGATCGCGAAAGTGATGCCGACGGCAATCACGGTCGACAGCGGATCCTCCTCATAGCCTTTGAACATGCGCGACACCTGGCTGATGTTGAGGATGATGAAGACCGTGTAGGCCGCCGCGACGTTTTTGTAGAAGCACCAGGCAAACAACAGCGGGACGCCGCCGGCGATCAACATCATGGTCAGAGCCAGGCCGGCGCTGACTTCGTAAAACAGAAAGAACCCGGACACCGCACCGATAAACGCCTGAATACAGATCAGCACGATCAACAACGTGACCTTGAGTGAGTGTTTTTCTCTGAGCAGCGGATCCGGCCGGGCACCGATCCACGCCGCCAACACCCGATCCTTGACCTTGCCGCCCGACAGCGCCTTGAACGTTTCGGTTTTCGAACGCCCGGCCTCGAGCATTTCCACCAACTGGCGCTTGATTTCCTTCTTGTCCAACGTGTTCATCCTTAAAGAGGTAAAAGCGGCCGATCCACTTCCGTCGGCGATTCTCGCCGCTGGCCCCCCAGAATGCAAAAAGCCGCTACCACCCGAAGGTGGCAGCGGCCGAGGCATGGGCCCCAATGGTTCGTTGAATCAGTGCACGAACAGGGCGATCAGAATGATGATCGGGATCGGTACACCGAGGAAAAACAGCAGTAATGAGCGCATGGTGATGCTCCTTGTTAACGGACTGGAGTGGTCGTGGTGTAGGTGTCGACTTCAACGTACTCAACCGCATCCCGGCGACGACCGCCGAAGGTGGCTGCGAAGCTGGCAAAGAACGCACCGGCCAACAGCGCGACGAACATCCACAGCGACGTCACGGCAGCGACTTTGGCGGCAGTGTCAGCGGCTTGTTGAGCTTTCAGCTTGGCGTCGGCAATGGCTTTCTGAGTGCGGGCGTAGATCTCGTCGACACGACGTTCAGCATCGGCCTGACTGAGGTTGGTCCGTTGCGCCACCAGTTGCGCCAGATAGGTACGATCTTCGGCGCTGAGCTGACCGTTGGCCAGGCTCTGGGCGAAGATGCGCGCGACGGCACCATGCGCGGCGTCATCGCTGACAGAAGCCGGACGGTCATCGCGGAACAGGTTGTCGATGTAGTAGCCGTACTGGTTGCTGTCGGTGTTGGCCGCAGCGGTACCGGCGGCTTGGGTCATGGCACTGGCTGCGCCGCCAGCGACGCTGGCACCGGCCTGCACACCACCACTGATGACGCTACTGACGGAGCCCACCACCAGAATCGCAGTGACCAGCGTCGCCACACACCAGGCGAGGAAGCCATGGGCGGTATCACGGAAATACACTTCATCGCCGTGCATGTTCGCCCACTTCACCCGCAGGCGACCGGCGATGTAGCCACCCATGCCGGAAGCGATGATTTGCGTCACTGCCAGCCAGACGATTGTCGATATGCCCAGGCCCTTGGCGCTGACGCCCTCTCCGGCCCACGGTGAAACGGCAGAGAAACCCAAACCGAAACCGAGCAAAACCAAAATCATCGACAGGGCAGCGGCAGCCGCAGCACCGGCGAAAATCGCGCCCCAGGACACGCCCGAAACGCTGCTCGACTCTTCAACGGCGGGATAAAACCCATCAGGGGATCTATTCATTGTTGTTCTGCTCCAGGCATGAAAAATGGTGTTACAACTCGTCACCAGAGGAATTGCAGCGACCGTGCCAGAAACCGAAATAAAATAAATCGTTGTTATTCAGCAAGTTACAAAGAATGAACTTCCTAAGACCATGCAATTTGCAACAAGCGCCCGATAACAGCGGGTTTTATGCATTGGCACAAATGCCAGTTATTTACGTTTGTAGCTCTTGTTACCGCTTGGCGTCAGGCAATACACCCCGCCACGTGGTCCGGTACAGAATGAACCGGTACCACAGGCGCAACCCTCATCGCTCTGGAGGAAATTTTGCGGCCGTGCCTGCTGGCGCTCGCCAAACATCGCTGCGCAGCTTTTCTTCGAGCCGCTGATCGAGCCGTCATTGCACAGGAACAAGTCGCCGTCGCAGCGATCAATCCCGCCTTTCTTCCCCGAACAAGGCGTGTTGGCCGACCAGGACGAAGCGCTGCCGATCACCAGCAACAGTCCGAACATTGGCATCCAGCCACGGCGAATCGAAGTACGCACGGAACCACTCCTGTTTTAAATTATGGCCAGATGATATCAACGTTCGTGCAAATTAATCGCCGAGGCGCGCAAATGACAGCTACAACATGAAAGTTAATTTAAAGCGTCACGGAAAATTCTTGGCAAAATGCTGCCATTCCGTTTGAACCGATCAAGGCCTGCGCTATGACTCGTATATTGACCATCGAAGACGACGCCGTGACCGCCCGGGAAATCGTCGCCGAACTGAGCAGCCACGGGCTCGACGTCGACTGGGTCGACAATGGCCGTGAAGGCCTCGACCGCGCCGTGAGCGGCAATTACGACCTGATCACCCTCGACCGCATGTTGCCGGAGCTCGATGGTTTGGCCATCGTCACCACGCTGCGGACCATGGGCGTGGCCACGCCGATTCTGATGATCAGCGCGCTTTCCGATGTCGATGAACGCGTGCGCGGCTTGCGTGCCGGTGGCGATGACTACCTGACCAAACCGTTCGCCACCGATGAAATGGCCGCGCGGGTTGAAGTCTTGCTGCGCCGCCAAAACAGCGTCGCCACCCAGGCGACGACGTTGCAGGTCGCCGACCTTGAGCTGGATTTGATCAGCCACGAAGCGCGCCGCGCCGAGCAGGTGCTGACGCTGCTGCCGACCGAATACAAGCTGCTCGAATTCCTCATGCGCAACAGCGGCCAGATCCTCTCGCGGATGATGATTTTCGAGGAAGTCTGGGGTTATCACTTCGACCCGGGTACCAACCTCATCGACGTGCATATCGGCCGTCTGCGCAAGAAGATCGACGCGGTGGGCAACGTTCCGTTGATCCGCACGGTACGGGGCTCGGGTTATGTCATTGCCGAACCCGTCTGACGGCTGGCGCTCCTCCAGCAGCCGTTTGCTGGCGCTGTACAGTTCGCTGTTCGTGGCCTGGAGCGCGATCCTCATGGGGGTCATGTATTACGAGGTGTCCGGTTACCTCGACAACCTCGCCAAACATTCGCTGATGCAACGTCAGCATTTGTTCTCGCATTTTCGCGGTGCGCAACTGGAAGAAGCCCTCGCCGCGAGCATGACCTTCGACATTCGCGGCATCGACGCCTATGGCTTGTTCGATGCGCAGGGCACGTATCTGGGCGGCGCGCTGCAGCAGATCCCCGAGGGCCTGCCGCTGGACGGCAAGATCCATATGCTCGCCGACTGCGCCGATTCCGACGACCCGACCCTGCCCAATGACAGCTGCGACGCCGTCGCCACACAAACCCGCGACGGGCGCTGGCTGGTGTTGCTGCGCGACAACGGTTCGTTGTTTGCGGTAACCCGGATCATTTTGCACGCGTTGTTCTGGGGTGTGTCGCTGACGATTCTGCCGGGGATTGCCGGCTGGCATTTGTTGCGGCGGCGACCGTTGCGGCGTATTCGTGCGATCCAGGCCAGTGCGCAGTCGATTGTTGCCGGCGACCTGACGCACCGATTGCCGCTGTCCAACCGTCGCGATGAACTGGACATGCTCGCGGCCATCGTCAACGCCATGCTTGAGCGCATCGAACGCTTGATGAATGAGGTCAAAGGCGTCTGCGACAACATCGCGCATGATTTGCGCACCCCGCTGACGCGTCTGCGCGCGCAGTTGTATCGCATGCAGCAGCAGGCTGGCGAAGGTTCGCAGGAAGCGGCGCAACTGGATCTGGTGCTGGCGGAAGCGGATACGCTGATGGCGCGGTTTCGCGGGTTGTTGCGGATTTCCGAGCTGGAGGATCGGCAGCGGCGCTCAGGGTTTGTCGAGCTGGATCCGGTGCAACTGCTGGAAGAGCTGCATGAGTTTTACCTGCCGCTGGCCGAGGAAGGCGAGCTGCGTTTCGACTTGAACATGCCGGAGACGTTGCCGGCGCTGAACGGTGATCGGGCGTTGCTGTTTGAAGCGTTGGCCAATCTGCTGAGCAACTCGATCAAGTTCACGCCACCCGGCGGCACGGTGATGCTGCGCGGGGTGAATGCCGGTGGGCAGACGCGGATTGAAGTGCACGATTCCGGCCCGGGGATTCCCGAGGCCGAGCGCGAGGCGGTGTTCCAGCGTTTCTATCGCGCCGAGGGCGGGCAACCGCAGGGTGGTTTTGGTTTGGGCCTGTCGATTGTCGCGGCGATTGTCAGCCTGCATGGCTTCAGCCTTGAAGTCGGCAGCAGCGATCTGGGCGGCGCGAAACTGCTGCTCGATTGCCGCCAGAGCCTGATCGAAAATTCCTGACCCCCTACTGATAGTCCAGACTAATACGGTCCTTGTGGGAGCTGGCTTGCCAGCGATAGCGGTGGTTCAGTCACCTTCGTTGGCGACTGACCGACCGCCATCGCTGGCAAGCCAGCTCCCACAGGTTTTTGTGTTGGATGATTAAGCGGGGTAGTTGGCGCGCAGCGCTTCCAGGCTGGTAGATGCCGTTGAACGGCGTCAGCACTTCCTCATCAGGCTGGAAGTCGGCATCTGTGTGGCGAACTGCTGCTCGATTGCCGACAGAGCCTGATCGAAAATTCCTGACCCCCACCTTGGAGTGCAACCCCTGTAGGAGTGAGCCTGTTCGCGATAGCGGTGTGTCAGTCAACTTATTCGTTACTGGAAGATTGCTATCGCGAGCAGGCTCACTCCTACATTGGATCGAGGTGTTCCTCAGGTTGGGTAGTTGGCGCGCAGCGCTTCCAGGCCGCCCTGGTAGATGCCATTGAACAGCGCCACCACTTCTTCGTCACTCACGCCTTTGGCGTTGAAGCGGCCCGACCATGTGACCCGGGCGCCCTGCTCCTGGGCTTCGATCTTGATCGTTGCCAGATAATCAGTGGCCGGGAACGGCGCCTGTTCGATCGAATAGCTGTAAGTCTTCGCGGCATTGTCGAACGTTTGCAGGCGCTCGACCACCACGCCGCCGTCAGCGGTTTGCAGGGTGCGCACACGCCCGCCGTCGCTCAGTTCGCTGTTGGGTATGAACGGCAGCCAGTCCGGCAGCGTGTTGAAGCCGCCGATCAATTGCCAGACCTGATCGGCCGAAGCCGGGATGTCGATGGTTGCAGATGCTGTAGGCATAAATAAACGTCTCTCTTGAACAATTCAGATAGTCAGGCTGTCGACCACGCCGCCGTCGACGCGCAAGGCTGCGCCAGTGGTGGCCGAAGACAGGGGCGAAGCGATGTAGGTCACCAGATGCGCGACCTCTTCTACATCCGCCACGCGCTGGATGATCGAGGTCGGGCGGGCCTTGAGCACAAAGGCGTCGGCCTCATCACGCAGGCTGCGCCCGGATTCGGCGGCGGCATCCTTGAGCATGTCTTGCAGGCCATCGGTGAAGGTCGGTCCCGGCAGGATCGCATTGACCGTCACCCCGGTGCCAGCCAGACGTTTGGCCAAGCCGTGGGACACCGCCAGATTGGCGCTTTTGGTCACGCCGTAGTTGATCATGTCGGCCGGTGTGGCAACGCCGGATTCCGAGGACAGGAAGATCACCCGACCCCAGCCCTGCTCGACCATCGCCGGCACGTAATGCCGCGCCAGGCGCACGCCGGAAATCACGTTGACTTCGTAGAAGCGTGTCCACTCGCTGTCCGGCGCTTCGAAGAAATCGACGGCGTCGAAGATGCCGAGGTTGTTCACCAGAATGTCGGCACGCGGTTCAGCGGCAAAGAGTTTTTGCGCGCCGTCGGCGGTGCCCAAATCCGCCGTCAAACCGCGCAATTGTGCAGCCGGGACTTTCTCGCGGATGCTCGCCAGCGCCTGTTCGACCTTGCCGGCGTCACGACCAATGACGACCACCGTGGCCCCCGCCTCAGCCAATGACTGGCTGATGCCCAAGCCAATGCCCGCCGTACTGCCACTGACAATCGCCAGTTTGCCACCCAAATCAATCTTCATTACACACCTCCCATGTAGGAGCTGCCGAAGGCTGCGATCTTTTGATCCGGCAACGGCGCCCGTTCAGAAACCAGTTTCGCGTCACGCAAGGCCTGCCAGAACCCGGCAGGAATGACCGCCGACAACGCCGCCACATCTTCAGCAATTCGCCCCGGCTTGCTTGCACCGGGAATCACCGCCGCGACCGCTGGGTTGGCCAGTGAAAATTGCAGTGCGGCAGCTTTTAC
Source organism: Pseudomonas sp. GM80 (assembly GCF_000282515.1). Lineage (GTDB taxonomy): Bacteria > Pseudomonadota > Gammaproteobacteria > Pseudomonadales > Pseudomonadaceae > Aquipseudomonas. Next base: position 2,755 of record NZ_AKJD01000090.1, on the reverse strand, counting down.
ATCGACGTTATAGGCCGCGGCGATGCGCTTGATCTGTTCCACCCTGGCGATGATCTCAGGGCTGGCTTTCTGGTATTCGAAGTGCGAACCACCGGCCAGAATCCCCGAGCTGTACGGCCCGCCGACGACGATTTCAACGTTCTGTGTCAGCGCCGAATCCATCAGCCGTTGCAGCGGGCGTTCATGGTCCAACAAGGTGTAGCGACCGGCCAGCAGGAACCCGTCAGGCTGGGCTTCCGTCAGGTCGAGGGTCAGTTCACACGGCTCGACTTTGTTCACGCCCAAACCCCAGCCCTTGATCACACCTTCTTCGCGCAAACGGGTCAGCACTTTGAACGCGCCGGTGCGGGCCTGATTGAAGTATTCCAGCCATTGATCACCGTAGAAGTCCTGGGCGATGTCGTGCACCCAGACGATGTCGAGGCGATCAGTTTGCAAGCGCTTGAGACTGTCTTCGATCGAACGCATCGTCGCGTCAGCGCTGTAGTCGTTGACGATCTTGTTCGGGCGACCGTGTTCGAACACACCACTTTTTTCGCCGAGATCACGGGCAGCGGCGTCTTCGACTTCGTCGAGAATTACCCGGCCGACCTTGCTGCTGAGCACGTAGTCGTCGCGGTTGTACTGCTTCAACGCTTCGCCGAGGCGAATTTCCGACAGGCCCGAGCCGTAGAACGGCGCGGTGTCGAAGTAGCGCACGCCGGCATCCCACGCGGCATGCACGGTGGCTTGCGCTTCTTCCTCGGGAATTGCCCGGAACATATTGCCCAGTGGTGCGGTGCCGAAGCCCAGTTGGCCGGGCAGTTTGTCTTTCAAGCTCATTGGATGTTCCTCACAGGTTCTGGGTCTGCGTGACCGTTGAGCAGATCCTAGATTGCGACACCGAGACCGTCCAAGACATAATGCGCAGCACTTGAGTCCCTATAGGTCTGACATGATCGACATCCGCCAATTGCGCTACTTCGTCGCCGTCGCCGAGGAAGAACACGTCGGCCGCGCCGCCGAACGGCTGCACATTTCCCAATCGCCCCTGAGCCGGCAGATCGCACAGCTCGAAGAACGCCTGGGCCTGACCCTGTTCGAGCGCAGCCAACAGCGCATTCGCCTGACCCGCGACGGCCAGACCTTTCTCGCCGAAACCCGCGCCCTGCTGACCCACGCCAATCGCCTCGAATCCCTCGGCAAGCGCCTGGGTCGTGGTGAAGAAGGCGGCTTGTGCATCGGCTACATCGAGAACGCCATGCATGCCGGGGTTTTGCCCAATGCCCTGCGCGTGTTGCGCGTTGATCGGCCCAATGTACATGTCGCCTTGTACAACCTGAGTTCGGCCGAACAACTGGAAGGCCTGCGACAGCGTAGTCTCGATATTGCGTTGGTGAGTGAGCCGCCGACCGATGACGACCCGGATCTGCTGGGTTTTCAGGTGCTGGATGATCCGATGCTGCTGGCATTGCCGGAACGGCATCCGCTGGCGCAGCAAGCCGTGTTGAGCCCGCTGGACCTGGCCGGGCAGGAATGGATCGGCGTGCAGCCGCGTCAGGATGCCAGTGATGAGTTTGTCAGCGCGTGCATCCGCGCAGGCTTCACGCCGGATGTGCGCATGCAGGCGACCGAGCCGTTTACCGCGCTGGGGCTGGTGGCGTCGGGACTGGGGATTGCGATGATTCAGAAAGGCTTGAGCCATAACGCGCCACCGGGCGTGGTGCTGCGCGAAGTGCCGTGGCTGGCGTTTACCACACCGCTATGGGCAGCGTGGCACCGGATCAATTTGCGGCCCTTGGTAGAAACCTTTCGCACGGTTTTGACCGGTAGTGAGATTTCCGCTGACTGAACGGGCCTCATCGCGGGCAAGCCCGCTCCCACAGGTTCATCGGTAGGCGTACGCCGGCAATCCCTGTAGGAGCTGCCGAAGGCTGCGATCTTTTGATCCTGCTTTAAAAAACGCCATCAAAAGATCGCAGCCTGCGGCAGCTCCTACACTGAATGGATCAGCAGCCTGCCGTGAGATCGCCATGAGAATGTCAGCGCAAATGACCGTGGTCGCGGTGCTCGCCACCCTCGCCTATCTGGGCCTGGCGGTGTGGGGGATCGGTGGCGTGGCGATGTTTTTCTCCCACGGCTCGCTGGTGCTGGTGGCGCTGGCGACCGTGGCCATGGTGGTGGCCTCGCTGTTTACCGAGGTCAACCTCAGTTCCGGGGAACGCGAGGACCGGGCCAATCGCTGGGTGCTTCCGGCGTTCGGGGTCATCGGTTTGATCAGTGGTTTTCTGCCGGCCTATTGCGACCGCATCAATTTTTGGACGTTTGGTAGCGAAGGCGTGCGTTGGCTGGGGGCGTTGCTGTTTATCGTCGGCGGCGCGTTGCGGTTGTGGCCGGTGTTTGTACTGGGGCGACGGTTCAGTGGTCTGGTCGCGATCCAGCCGGGGCATCGCCTGGTGACGGACGGGATCTACCAGCATCTACGCAATCCAAGTTATCTGGGCCTGGTGGTGAATGCCGTGGGCTGGGCGCTGGCGTTTCGTTCCAGCGTCGGGCTGGTGCTGGCGGCGCTGACCTTGATTCCGTTGATCGCCCGCATTCATTCCGAAGAAGCCCTGTTGCGCGCGCAGTTCGGCGCCGAATATGACGCGTACTGCGCACGCAGCTGGCGCCTCATCCCAGGCCTCTACTGAATTCGCACAACGTACCCCATGCAGGAGCTGCCGCAGGCTGCGATCTTTTGATCTTTATTTTCAGAAGCAAGATCAAAAGATCG
>NZ_AKJD01000089.1 GCF_000282515.1 Pseudomonas sp. GM80 | reverse complement strand
GCCCCGGACGCTCTGCGTCCAGAATTGTTGGGACGCAGAGCGTCCCTAGATGCATTCCCACGCAGAGCGTGGGAACGATCAGTGTGGGAGCGGGCTTGCTCGCGAAGCTTTTCGGCTACTGACGGAACGGCGCGAAATTCACGTTGGTCCCCGCCGGACGCATGTCCTGCAGATACGAATCCTTGTCCGCACTCAATTCCAGGCTCAACGCCGCTTTGCGCTTGCCTTCATTGCGAATCACCAGCCCTTCGAGCTTTTCACGCAAAAACACCGTTGGCACTTTCAGGTGCAGCAGTTCGTCGGTGGCCGGCGTGTGCATCAGCAGGTGAATCCACTCGTACTGACCAATCGCCAGACGCGACACCGGCAGGTCGAACCACCAGATGTTGCGGTTGCGGTTCAGTTCGGCGAAGTGGCAGTTGTTGGTGCCGAGCACAGCGCCACCCAGTTCCTTGTTTCTACGGGCGATGGCGAGCGTTTTATCGAGTTTCATAACATTCCTGCGGGATCGGTTCATTGGCGCACGGCGCCCATATGTTGCGCATTCTCGTGGCAATGCACCCAAACATAAAGCCCAACCTGCTCGTCGCGACGAAATGATCCGGCGAAAAATAAATGAAACTTGGCGCAAACCCGGCCAGTCAATCATTACGTACTGACTTTTCCCCCTAATTGCACCAAGGAGAAACACCATGAGTAGCACAGGCGATAAAGTAAAAGGCATGGCCAACGAAGCAGTCGGCAACGTCAAGCAAGGCGTCGGTAAAGCCACCGACAACACCAAGCTGCAAGCCGAAGGCAAGATTCAAGAGAAGAAAGGCGAAGCCCAGCAAGCAGTCGGCAAAGCCAAGGACGCGGTCAAGAAAGGCGTCGACAAGGCGTAATCCAGCCTTGAACGAAACACACGAACGGCCATCCAAGGATGGCCGTTTTTGTGTCGAAATCCTGCTGACACCCGGCAAGGTTCGCCAAACAGGCTACCTTGATGTAAAAAACGGCCCCTGAGTCGCCACGACTTCAAACCTGTATAGCGGCGAAAGGAGACGCGAATGATATTTCCGGACATGAAAGGTCTGCCCCTGCACCGGGTGATGGTGCGCACGGTCACTGAATTCGTCGATGACGAAATGTCGACCTACGCCTCGGCACTGGCCTACCAGATGCTGTTCTCGCTGTTCCCGTTCATCCTGTTTCTGATCGCCCTGATCGGTTTCCTGCACCTGCCGGACTTTTTCTCCTGGCTGCGCCTGCAATCGGAACTGGTCTTGCCGCCGCAGGCACTGGAGCAAGTCAACCCGGTAATCGACCAGCTGCAGCAATCCAAGGGCGGTTTGCTCTCGGTCGGTATCGTTATCGCCCTGTACACCGCCTCCGCTGGCGTGCGCCTGATGATGAGCGCGATGAACGCCGCGTATGACGTGGTCGAAGGGCGGCCGATCTGGAAGCGTTTCCCGCTGTCGATTTTTTACACCGTGGGCATTGCCGGCATGTTGCTGGTGGCCGCCGCATTGATGGTGCTCGGGCCGCAAGTGATGGGCTGGATTGCCGCGCAGGTTGGTCTGGAAGAAGTCATCGTGACAATCTGGACGATCGCACGCTGGCCAGTGATCGTGATTCTGATGATGGTTGCCGTGGCACTGATCTACTACGTGATGCCCGACGTCAAACAGGAATTCCGCTTCATCACGCCGGGCTCGGTATTGGCCGTGGTGGTGTGGATCATCGCCTCGTTGGGTTTCGCGTTCTACGTGAAAACCTTCGCCAACTACAACGCGATGTATGGCAGCATCGGGGCGATCATCGTGCTCTTGCTGTACTTCTACATTTCCGCCGCGGTGCTGCTGCTCGGTGCGGAGATGAACGCGGTGATCGAGCACATGTCCAGCGAGGGCAAGGATGCGGGCGAAAAAGTCCCCGGCGAACTCGATGAACAACCCAAACAACACGTCTCGGGCCTGGGCCGCGATCATTCGCTCAAGCCGGACACTGACGAAGTCTGATCATGATCCGTGAAATTCTCAAAATGGGCGACGAGCGCCTGCTGCGCATCGCCCCGCCGGTGCCGCCGGAAATGTTCAACAGCCCCGAGTTGTGGCAACTGATCGACGACATGTTCCAGACCATGGAGAGTGTCGGCGGCGTTGGCCTGGCCGCGCCGCAGATCGGCGTTGATCTGCAACTGGTGATCTTCGGTTTCGAGCACAGCGAACGTTACCCCGACGCCGAAGCGGTGCCGCAGACGATCCTGATCAACCCGCTGATCACGCCGTTGAATCCGTTGATGGAGGAGGGGTTTGAAGGGTGTTTGTCGGTGCCGGGGTTGCGCGGTGCGGTGGATCGTTTTCAGCAGATTCGCTACGAGGGTTTTGATCCGAAGGGCGAGCCGATTGTGCGCGTGGCTTCGGGGTTTCATGCGCGGGTGGTGCAGCATGAATGCGATCACCTGATCGGCCGGTTGTACCCGTCGCGCATCACCGACTTCAGCAAGTTCGGCTTCACCGAAGTGATGTTTCCGGATCTCGATCCCACGGTTGACGATTAACCAGAATCAAAAGATCGCAGCCTTCGGCAGCTCCTACAGGGATAGGTGTAGGAGCTGCCGAAGGCTGCGATCTTTTGATCTTCACCCCAGGCCCATCGCAATCATCGGCTTGCTCCGCGCATAGCGGCTCAATCGCTCTGCCATCGCTTGCGGCAGGGCGGGGTCATAACTGAACCCGCGCCGCTCATAAAAACCACGCAAGTCCGGATGGCAGAACAGCCACACCGGCTCCGTCACATCCTGCACCGCCGCCGCAATCAATTGTGCGGCAAGCCCTTGCTCTCGGCACTGCGGATCAACCAACAACCCCGTCAACCAATGCCCTCCCGCCACCGGCCGCAAGCACAGTGCCGCCACAATCTCGCCCCGTCGCGCCACCCACAATTGCGCCTCGCGCACCGCTTTCATCGACGACTGGTGGCTGCGGTAAAACTTGTTCATCAACGGCCAGAGTGACGCGTCGAGCAGGCTGTACTGGGTATCGGGCATGGGGTCTGACTGTCGCTGGGCAAAGCGGCGATTATAAAAGAACGCGGGCCTGTGGATAGGTGTATACCTGACCTCACATCCCCTGTGAGTGGAGTACGCATCATGTCCAAAGGTATGGATTCAAAAAAAGCCGCGAAGAAGAAACCGGCCAAGACCGCGATTGAAAAACGTGCGGAGAAGAAGGCCAAGAAAGTCGACATCTTCGGTCACTGATCACGCCTTTCGGAAGCCCGGTTCTCGGGCTTCCCTGTTGATTGAAAATAATCTGCAAGATTCTCGGTGGTCGTTGCACAGAAAGGGAAGGAACCCGCAGCGAGCAACGCCATGCCCCATTATTTCGACGCCGCCCAGCGGCAACACATCGAAACCCTGCGCCAACGCTTCACTGCCCGCACCGAATGGCCGACCTGGTTGCTGCTGATCGCGGTGTATGGCGGCTGGTTTGCCATCCTTCTCAATAGCCATAGGCTCGGTCTCGGCCTGAGTACGTTGTTGCTGATTCCGCTGCTGGTGTTGTGGCTGTCGGTGCAGCACGAATTGCTCCATGGCCATCCGACCCGCTCCAAAGCGCTGAACAAAATCCTCGGTTATGCACCGTTTGCGGTGTGGTATCCGTACACGCTCTATCGCGACAGCCATCTGCTGCATCACCGCGACGAGGACCTGACCGTGCCCGGCGTCGATCCGGAAAGCCGCTACCTGAGCGCTGCACGCTGGCAGGGCCGTCCACTGTTCGCGCGCAGCCTGCACTGGCTGAACAAAACCGTACTCGGTCGCTTCGTGATCGGTGCGCCGCTGGCACTGATCGCACTGGCCACAGAAGAACTGCAACGGCTGAAAAACGCCGAGCGCCAGGCGTGGTTGATGTGGCTGACCCACGGCGCGCTGACCTTATTGATGCTCGGATTTATCGCCCGCTACAGTGCGCTGCCCGTGTGGCATTACGTGCTGCTGATCAGCGTGCCGGCACTGTCGATCGCGATGATTCGCTCCTACTATGAACATCGTCCGCACGCGCAACCGCAGCAGCGCAGCGTGCTCAACGAAGCCGCGTGGCCGTGGCGCTGGTTGTTTCTCAACCTTAACTTTCATCTGGTGCACCACGATTTGCCGGGGTTGGCGTGGTACGACTTGCCCAAGGTCTACTGGCGACATCGCGAGCAGTGGCTGGCGCGCAGCGGCGGGTTTCTGGTGCAAGGGTACGGGCAGTTGTGGCGCGAGCATGGCATCAAACCAATCGACAGCCCCGAGCATCCCTATCACTGAGCCAAAACCACCACCGTCCCCTGTAGGAGTGAGCCTGCTCGCGATAGCGGTCTGTCTATGACATCTACTGTGCATGACCCACTGCTATCGCGAGCAGGCTCACTCCTACATTTGGACATTCGTTGTCAGGGAATATGTGAATGACCCAACACCACGCCGAACTCCTCATGTACACCGCCCCCGAGCCCATCCGCGTGGCCAACGAGCGCTGGCTCGCGCGCATCCTTGAGCACCTCGGCCACACACGCCTGAACGCTGAAACCCTGTCATTGCCCGAACTCTGGCTATCCCCCAATTTGCTGCTCACACAAACCTGCGGTTATCCATTGATGACAGCGTTAAAAGGCCAGGTTCGAGTGATCGGCCGCCCGCGCTACGAACTCCCCGATGCCAGCGCCGGCAACCATTGCAGCCTGATCCTCAGCCGCGTCGATGATCCACGCGAAACCTTGCCAGCCTTTCGCCACAGCCGCGGCGTGATCAACAGCGACGACTCCAACAGCGGCATGAACCTGTTGCGTCAACGCCTCGCCCCGCTGCATCGGGATGGGCGGTTTTTCTCCTCGGTCGGCATCAGTGGCGGACATCGCGAGAGCCTGCGTTGGCTGCGTGAGAAACGCGCTGATCTGGCCGCCATCGACAGCGTCACCTTCGCCTACCTCGCGCGGCATGCGCCTGAGGAAGTCAGGGGATTACGTGTTGTTGGACGCAGTGCGTTCAGTCCGACCTTGCCTTTTATCACCGTTGCCAGTGCTACGGAGGAACAGGTCGAGCGATTGCGGCAAGTGATGAATCAGTCACTGCGCGAACTGCCGGATGTCGTGCAAACCTTGGGGTTGCCTGAAGTTTTGATGGCGGGTGAGGGGGATTATCGGGTGGTGCTCGACTATCAGCGTGAGGCGCAGGAATTGGGATATAGCGGCTTGCGTTGAAAGATCGCAGCCTTCGGCAGCTCCTACATACTCCTGTAGGAGTTGCCGAAGGCTGCGATCTTTTGATCTTGTATTCCATAATCGAATATAAAAATGATATTTAAATATTATTAATGCATAAGGCGCTTTGCTACGATCGCGCCACCGGAACACCGGACATTCAGCGACCCCTAACCCAGGAGCCCCTATGTCCGGCGCCGACCTTTCTCATCGCCAGCACCTCGACGGCTTGTTCCGCGCCCATCACCACTGGCTTTGCGCCTACCTGCGTGGTCATCTGCGCGACGCCGCCAGTATTGAAGACATCGCTGCCGAAACCTTCGCGCAACTGCTCGAAGCCCCTGCGCTGCAAGCGATTCGCGAACCGCGCGCACTGCTGACGACCATTGCCCGGCGCTTGCTCTTCCAGCGCTGGCGCCATGCTGATCTGGAGCGGCGGCATTTGCCCTCGATCGAGACGCAAACCAGCGCATCCCCGGAAGACATCGCGCACTTCAGTCAGGCACTGTCTCGCCTCGATCGCAGCCTGCAGCGGCTGCCCGGCAAAGTCCGCTCGACCTTTTTGCTCGCGCGCATCGACGGCCTGACTTATCCGCAAATCGCCGCTGAACTGGGCATCTCGCAACGTTCGGTCAGCGTCTATATGAGCCGTTCCCAGGCCCTGTGCAATCGCCACAGCGCCCGTCAATTCCTACAAGAAAAGAGGTCTGCATGAGATCGATCAAAACCCTGCTCGGCCGTTCGTTGCTGGCGCTGAGCCTGAGCGTCGGCGCCGTCTCGGCGGCTGAGAAAGCCGCGCCGATTCACTTCGGTGATATCACCTGGGAGAGCGGCAGTTTCATCACCGAAGTGCTGCGTCTGATCGTTGAAAAAGGCTACGGCTACCCGACCGACACATTGCCTGGCAGCACCGTCAGCCTGGAGGCAGCGCTGGCCAAAAACGATATTCAGGTGATCGGCGAAGAATGGGCCGGGCGCAGTCCGGCGTGGGTCAAAGCCGCTGCCGAGGGCAAGGTGTTTGGCCTTGGTGACACGGTCAAAGGCGCGACCGAAGGCTGGTGGGTGCCGGAGTATGTGATCAAGGGCGACCCTGAGCGGGGGATCAAGGCTCTGGCACCGGAGCTGAAATCGGTGGCGGATCTGCCGCGCTACAAAGAGCTGTTCCGCGATCCGGAAGACCCGAGCCGCGGACGTTTCCTCAACAGCCCGACCGGCTGGACCTCAGAGATCGTCAACAGCCAGAAGCTCAAGGCGTATGCGCTCAACGACAGCTTCGTCAACTTCCGCACCGGTTCCGGCGCGGCGCTGGACGCTGAGGTGGCATCGTCGATCAAGCGCGGCAAACCGGTGCTGTTCTACTACTGGTCGCCGACGCCGCTGCTCGGGCGTTTCAAACTGGTGAAACTGGAAGAGCCGCCATTCGATGCCGAGGCCTGGAAAACCCTGGCCGATGCCAATAACCCCAACCCCAAGGGCACCCGCTCGATGCCGGCAAGCCTGGCAATTGGCGTGTCGGCGCCGTTCAAGGCGCAGTATCCGGAGCTGGTGACGTTTTTCGAGAAGGTCGATCTGCCGATTGATCTGTTGAACCAGACACTGGCGCAAATGAGTGAAAAACGCTTACAGCCGCGGGCAGTGGCCGAAGCGTTTCTGCGCAATCAACCCCAAGTCTGGAAGCCCTGGGTCCCGGCAGAAGTAGCCACCCAAGTCAGCACCAACCTCTAACCGCGCCCCCTGTAGGAGCTGCCGCAGGCTGCGATCTTTTGACTTTGATTTTTTTCAAGATCAAAAGATCGCAGCCTGCGGCAGCTCCTACAGGGGGAATGCATTTCTCGCTGAACCGTTTTTTGTGCAAAAAGTGCCAGAGTCTGGCCGACTAGTGGCCTTGCGCACGGCCTCGCGCTGACTATGCTCCCCTGTAACTAACTATGTCGACCGTGCACGGTTAGTGCAGGAATTCATGCTGCCAGAGTGCGCAAGTCAAGGCACCGACACTGAACCAACAAGGAGCATCTTGTACATGGAAGTTCTTCAACGCGTTAGGGCTGGCCCGCGTGCGGGCTATCAAGAGAAGGATGTCTTGATTAGAGCGTCGCTGCATGGACACTCCGATTGATCATCATTTATCACCTGACAACTTCCTCCCGTGGAGGAATGCGTGTGCCTGTTCTGTGGAACGTAGTGGTGGATCGTGAAAGAACTGAACTTTCATCAAATCAAAAGTCCGCGCGGAAGGTGATACAACCATGTTCAACCTACATCACAAGGCTGACCTGCAGGAAATCGAGCGCTTCAGCTGCGCCCTGACCGAGGCCAATGCCAAGTTGGCGGCGATCAGCCGTTCGATGGCAATGATTGAATTCAGCCCTGACGGCATCGTCCTGGATGCCAATGAAAATTTCTGCAAGACCATGGGTTACAGCGCTGAAGAAGTGCGCGGCAAACATCACCGGGTGTTTTGCGAAGAAGCGTTTTACCGCAGTGAGGAATACGCCAAATTGTGGCGCGACCTGGCCCGGGGTGAACCGATCAGCGGCACGTTTCTGCGCCTGAACAAGGGCGGCAAGGAAGTCTGGCTCGAGGCCAGTTACATGCCCGTCTACGGCCCGGATAAACAGGTCAGAAGTGTGATCAAAGTGGCGGCGGACATCACCGCCCGGGTCAACAAGGAACACGAAGAAGAAAGCATGCTCGCGGCGATCAGTCGCTCGATGGCGGTGATCGAGTTCACCCCGGAAGGCAATGTCATCACTGCCAACGACAACTTTCTGAAAACCATGCAGTACTCGCTCAACGAAGTCGTCGGCCATCACCATAGCCTGTTCTGTCATCGGTCTGAGTCCGAGTCGGCGCAGTACAAGGCGTTCTGGGCATCGCTCAATCGCGGCGAATATCACTCCCATCGTTTTGAGCGCAAGAACAAGTCCGGGCAGATGGTTTACCTGGAGGCCTCGTACAACCCGCTGTTCGACGCCAAGGGCCGCTTGTACAAAGTGGTCAAGTTCGCCAGCGACATCACCCATCAGATGACCACCCTGCAAAACGCTGCCGAATCGGCCCACAGCACGTCGGTGCAAAACGACGCCTGTGCGCAGAAAGGCTCGCAAGTCGTGCAGCAGACGGTGCAGATCATCCAGGACATTTCCCGCGACCTCAACGAAGCCGCAGTGAGTATCGATGCGGTCAGCAAGCAGTCGGACATCATCGGCACCATCGTCCAGACCATTCGCGGCATTGCCGATCAGACCAACCTGCTGGCACTTAACGCTGCGATCGAGGCGGCGCGGGCCGGCGAACACGGGCGCGGGTTTGCGGTGGTGGCCGACGAGGTGCGCAGCCTGGCGGCACGAACCAGCCAGGCGACGCTGGAGATTGTCGATGTGGTGCGCAAGAACCATGATTTGTCGTTGAGCGCGGTGTCGAGCATGCAATCGAGTCTGAGCCGCACCGGGCTTGGCGTGGAACTGGCGAATGAGGCGGGGGCGGTGATTCAGGAAATCCAGCAGGGCTCACGGCATGTGGTGGATGCGATCAGTCAGTTCAATGAAACCCTGCAACTAAACTGAACCCGCTGAAAAAAGCGCTTATTCCTGGCCAGAGGACGGCAAGGAATGAGCGCCAGTGGGTATCGAGACCTGGAAGTCGCTATTGGAACTTCAAGCCTTTTTTAGCGGTTCAACAGTAATATCGATGGTGCCTTCAACTTGCCATTCCCTACCAAAATCATCCGGCAGGATTGCTTTGAAATTGCCCTTATAGGTGCCCTCCAGAAGATTTACTTCAAGCATTCCCGTCAGATCTTTGGACACTGAATATAAGTTATCGGCATAAATGATGGATGCCGTCAGGTCATCAAGTATGTGAGTGTCGGTATCGATCCCGTCTTTGAATTCGAACGTCAGGGTTTTGCCCTGATTGTCATTGGTTCGAATGACTTTGGTAGGAATAGGCGGCGCATTCGGAATGACGATAAACGACGTGGCCGCGTAGTCTGCCCTTGCCGGGGCGCCCGCCAGGGTAAATTTAGCGTTAAGGGTGTTAACCATGGATATCTCCTTATATCTGCAGTGAGGCGGGAATCTTATTGTTCCCGCCCCCGGATCATTGGCTTCACCGCCCTGGACGTCTACTGTCAGAAATTACAGGTAGCGTCGTTATCTGCCGCCATCCAGAAGAGCGGCCATAAAAAAAGAGCCCGTATTCAGGGCTCTTTTTTTGCAGACGACGTCAAAGCGTAGCGAGTAGTTTATCCGCCATCTTGTCGCTGTCCTTGACGTCGTTGACGTTCTCTTTCTCCGATTGTGCCAGTTGCATTTTGTCCTGCAAACGCTGGGCAATCTCTTTGCTGATCGCCAGTTGTTTCTCCGGCGGCATGTTGGCGATGTCTTCCTCGGTAATGCCCAGGTCCTTGAGGATGCTGTCGCGCAGGCGCTGTTCCGGCGTCTTGCTCATGTAGTCCTTGAACTCGTCGGTGGCGCTTTTGCCGGCGACGGAAGTGGCATCGGTGGATTGCAGGTTGACGCGGGTCTTGGCGAACGCCTCGTCGACGTTATCGCTGATGCGCGTGGCTTCGCTGACTTGTTGGGTGGCAATCTGCGTGGCTGAAGCCTGCACCTTGCTGGTGGCTTCGGTGCTTTGCGTCTGTACCTGGTTTTGCAGGGTTTGCAGCATCGCGCCGTGCAGGCCGCCTTGCAGACCGGCCGCCGCCGTGGCGGTGGCGTCTTCGGCTAACCGCTTGGGCAGCGGCAGCACTTCCATTTGTTTGGCACTGACCAACATGATGAATTGACCTGTAGGTAATGACTGACGGCCATACCCAGCAAATACCATGCCCTTGGAATAAAACCTTTTACTTCAAGGGCTTGATCAGACTATTGGACGGGAGATCGGCCATTCTTTGCCGCTGGGTGGCAGGGGATCACCGCCAGGTTTCAACGATGGGCAATGTTTTCCAGCGCCAGATTGCGTGTGCGCGGGCCGAACCAGCCGATGGTCAGCATCACGATCAACATGCTGCTGGCAATGAACGCCAACACGCCCGGCGTGCCGAAGCTGTCGAGAAAAAAGCCGATCAACAGACTGCTGAACACCGTCGACAAGCGACTGAACGAATAGCAGAAGCCCACTGCCCGTGCGCGGATATTGGTCGGGAACAGTTCGCTCTGGTACGAGTGATAACTGAAGCTCAGCCACGCGTTGCAGAACGTGATCATCACGCCGCAGAAGATCAGCCCGAATGCGCTGGTCTGCAGCGCAAACAACGTACCGAAGGTCATTGCGCCGAGGGCGGAGCCGACGATCTGCCATTTGTTCTCGAAGCGATTGGCGAACTTCACGAACAGCAACGGCCCGAGCGGGTAGGCGAGGGTGATGATGAACGCATACATCAAGCTGTGCGTGACGCTGACCCCCTGACCGGAGAGCAGCGCCGGCAACCAGTTGCCGAAACCGAAGAAACCGATGGCCTGGAAGATGTGGAAAACAATCAACATCAGTGCGCGACGGCGATAGGGTGGCTGCCAGATGTCGGCGAAACGACCCTTGCCTTCGACATCGACCGGCACGGTTTCGGGAGCGTCCAGCGGCTTGCCATGATCCTTCGCGCATCGTGCTTCGATGCCATCGAGAATCCGGTTGGCTTCATCAAAGCGGCCATTCTGCGCCAGCCAGCGCGGCGATTCCGGCAGACGCTTGCGCAGCCACCAGATAAACAGCGCGAACACCGCGCTCGCCAACACCACCCAACGCCAGCCGGACACGCCGAACGGCGCCTGCGGCACCAGCCACCACGACATCAGTGCCACCGCCGGCACCGAGAGAAACTGCACGAAAAACGCGAAGGCAAACGCCGAACTGCGCATGCGTTTGGGCACCAGTTCCGAGAGGTAGGCGTCGATGGTCACCAGTTCGATGCCCAAACCGATGCCGACCAGAAAACGCATGCCGATGATCCCCAGCGCCGAACTCTGAATGCCCATCAACACCGTCGCCACGGTGTACCAGACCAGCGCGAAGGTGAAGATCGCGCGACGGCCGAAGCGATCCGCCAACGGGCTGAGCAGGCTGGCGCCGAGGAACAATCCCAGAAACGTCGCCGAGGCAAACGCCGCCTGATCGGAGAATCCGAACACGCCTTGATTGCCGGTGGCGAAGATCCCGTCACGGATCAGGCCGGGGCTGATGTAGGCCGTCTGGAACAGGTCGTAGAGTTCGAAAAATCCACCGATCGACAGCAGCGCCACCAACCGCCAGATCGTCGCGACGGCCGGGAGGCGGTCGATGCGGGCGGACAGTTGGGCGGCGCGTATCGGGTCGATGCCGTCGCTTTGCGCGGCGGCGGAGGCATGTGCAGTCATGGGCAGGTCCATTTTTTATTGATGGAAAAGCTTAGCCTGCTATCGGAGTTTACGGATTGTGAATATCGGCGGTTTATCCGGATAAACCGCTGATTTCTCGCAATATCTGCTTACCAATTAACGATTTATGCCGCAGCCGCCGAATCGGGCAGCGCCGAGGCCGGCAAACCGAAAATCCGGTCAAACAGCCAGTTGAAGGCGAACGTGTAGCACGGGATGAAAATGATCAGCGCCAGATCCAGCAGAAACGCCTGCACCAGACTGATGTTCATCCACCAGGCGATCAACGGAATCAGGAACACGATCAACGTCAGTTGAAAACCCACGGAGTGAGCGATGCGGCGTTTGACCGTGCGCGTGCGCGACACCTGACGGCTTTCCCAGCGCTCGAACAGCGAGGTGTAAATGAAGTTCCAGGTCACGGCGATGGTGGTGATGATCACCGCCAACGGCCCGGTGCTGCCCGGGGAGGTGCCGGACAGCAGCGCCAGGCCGAGGGCGGAGAAGGTCATGCCGATCACTTCGTAGAGCGACACGTAGACCAGTTTGCGTTTGACGCCTTGCATGGGAATTGCCTCTTTCTTGCCGTTTGTTGGCCAGCAGGGCTGGCGAAGGCGACGAAAGATAGCTTCAATAGTGCTGACAGAAAAAGTCAGCTACTTTCAGTTTTGTTGATAGGTGTTCGACGTGAATTTTAACAGCGACAGCATTGAGCTGTTTCTAGCCGTGATTGAACGCGGCTCGTTTTCTGCGGCGGCTCGTGCGTTGGGTCGAGTGCCTTCCGCCGTCAGCATGAGTATTGGCAACCTGGAAGCCGAACTCGGTTATCTGCTCTTCGACCGCAGCCATCGCGAGCCGCAACCCACGGCGATGGCGTTGTCCTTGGTGCCGCACGCGCGACTGATCGCCGAACAACTCAAACAACTGCAAGTGCACGCGGTGGAGTTGTCGTTGGGGCTGGAGAGCAAGTTGTCGATTGGCGTAGTCGCGGACATTGATCGGCGGCGTTTGCTGGCGGCGATCAAAGTGATCGCCGAGCGCCATCCTTTGCTCGATATCGAAGTGCTGACAGCGCCGCAGGATGACGTGCTGGCGATGCTGCACAGCGGCCGGGTCAGCGTGTGTCTGGCGTTCGCCGGGTTGAGCATGAACGTGCTGGAGCGTTTTCAGTTTGTCGGCAGCGAACGGATGATCGCCACGCTGGCGGCGGACAGCCCGTTATTGCAGGGGCAGGATTTGTTCCTCGAGGATCTGGTGCATGTGCGGCAGATCATCGTCGCCAGTCGCGACTTACCGATCAGTGAGACGCGGCCGTTGGTGGCACAGTCGTATTGGCGTGCCGACAGCCTGGAAACGGCGATGGAAATGGTCGAGGCGGGATTGGGCTGGGGCAATTTTCCGCTGTCGGTGGTGCAGTCGCGACTGGACAACGGAAGGCTGAAACGCCTGAATTTCCGCAACATCGAAAACGGCCTGGTGATGCCGGTGCACGCGGTGTGGCTCAAGAGCCAGCCCTTACAGAAAGGCGCGCTGGCCCTTGTCGAGCCATTGGGTAACCCCCTGTAGGAGCTGCCGAAGGCTGCGACCTTTTGATGTTGATTCTAAAAGATCAGATCAAAAGATCGCAGGCTGCGGCAGCTCCTAC
>NZ_AKJD01000088.1 GCF_000282515.1 Pseudomonas sp. GM80 | reverse complement strand
AAGGCTGCGATCTTTTCAGGCTTTGCGCCAGTTCAGGATCACCAACGTCAAAACCCCCGCAACAATCCCCCAAAACGCCGACCCGATAGAAAACAGAGTCAACCCCGACGCCGTGACCATAAAGGTAATCAGCGCCGCCTCACGTTCCTTCACCTCGGTCATGGCAATGCTCAAACCATTGATGATCGAACCGAACAGCGCCAACGCCGCGATCGACAGCACCAACTCCTTCGGCAACGCCGCAAACAACGCCGCCAGTGTCGCGCCAAACACCCCGGCAATGCCGTAGAAAATCCCGCACCAGACTGCCGCCGTGTAGCGCTTGTTGCGATCTTCATGGGCGTGCGGCCCGGTACAGATCGCCGCGCTGATGGCGGCGAGGTTGATACCGTGCGAGCCGAACGGCGCCAGCAACAGCGAGGCGATGCCGGTGGTGGTGATCAGCGGCGAGGCCGGGACGGTGTAGCCATCGGCGCGCAGCACGGCAATGCCGGGCATGTTCTGTGAGGTCATGGCCACGACAAACAGCGGAATGCCGATGCTGATGGTCGCCGCCAGCGAGAAGTGCGGCGTTGTCCAAACGGGTGTCGCCACTTCCAGATGAAAGCCGCTGAAGTCCAGCAATCCCATGAAGCCCGACAGCGCAGTGCCGATCAGCAGCGCGGCGAGCACCGCGTAGCGGGGCGACAGGCGCTTGACCACTAAATAAGTGAAGAACATCCCCAGCACCAGCCCGGTACGGTGCTGCGCGGCGACGAAGATTTCGCTGCCGATCTTGAACAGAATCCCCGCCAGCAATGCCGCCGCCAGTGACGCCGGGATCTTTTTCACCAGCCGCTCGAAGCTGCCGGTCAGGCCGCAAATCGTCACCAGCACGGCGCAAGTGATGTAGGCGCCGATGGCCTCGCCATAACTGACACCGCCCAGACTGGTGATCAACAAAGCCGCGCCGGGCGTCGACCAGGCGATGGTGATTGGCGTGCGATAGCGCAGCGACAGGCCGATCGAACACACCGCCATGCCGATCGAAATCGCCCAGATCCACGAAGATATCTGCCCGCTGGTCAGGCCCGCCGCTTGCCCGGCCTGGAACATCAGCACCAGCGAGCTGGTGTAGCCGGTCATCATGGCGATGAAACCGGCGACGATCGCCGACGGCGACGTGTCGGCCAGCGGGCGCAGTTGAGTGTGCGTGGCGTCGTTCATGACAACGGTGTTCCTTCTACAGATGATATTCCCCTGTAGGACCTGCCGCAGGCTGCGATCTTTTGATTTTTTTTTATAAGCAAGATCAAAAGATCGCAGCCTTCGGCAGCTCCTACATGAGGCGGGCGGCGGTTTCTGTGATCAAGCCTAAACTCAATCGTAACGGATCGTTGCAATACAGCCGAAGTCACAAACAGCCGTACAGTCGTGTTGCCACCTTTCATTGTGTACAATCGCGCTGTTTTTTACGCGATACTTGCCAGCGACCTACTGTGCCGTATTACAGTCACGGTCTATTCGCCGCAGTTCTCCCGACTCGAGTGCCCATGAACGAACAGTTGCAACCCCTCAAGAAACAACCGCGAGCAGGCAAAGCCGGCCGCAGCGGAACCCAGGACGATATTGTCTACGCGCATATCTTCGAGGCCATCCTCGAACAGCGTCTGGCGCCCGGCACAAAATTGAGCGAAGAAGCGCTGGGGGAAATCTTTGGGGTCAGCCGCACCATCATTCGCCGCGCGCTGTCGCGTCTGGCCCATGAAGGCGTCGTGCTGTTGCGGCCGAACCGTGGCGCCGTCGTCGCCAGCCCGAGTGTTGAAGAGGCGCGTCAGGTGTTTCTCGCCCGCCGTCTGGTCGAGCGCGCGATCACGGAGCTGGCGGTGCAACACGCCACCGCCGAGCAGATCGCCGAATTGCGCCAGATGGTCAACGACGAGCGCGACAGCTTCTCGCGTGGCGATCGCGGTGCCGGTATTCGTCTGTCGGGCGAGTTCCACCTGAAACTGGCGGAAGCGGCGATGAACGCGCCGTTGATCAGCTTCCAGCGCAGTCTGGTTTCGCAGACGTCGCTGATCATTGCCCAGTACGAAAGCGGCAATCGCTCGCATTGTTCGTACGACGAACACACCCAGTTGATCGACGCGATCGAGAAACGCGACGGTGAGCTGGCGGTGAATCTGATGATGCACCACATGGATCACATCGACAGCAAGCTCAACCTCGACGAGGAAGGCGCGTCGGATGACCTGCATGCAGTGTTCTCGCATTTGTTGCAGACCAAAAAACCTGGGCGCCCTGCGGCCAAGCTATAAGTCAGACCGAGTCGCCCCAATCGCTGGCAAGCCAGCTCCCACAGGTTTCTCGGTTTATCGCGGATTTGGTAAACACCACAAATCCCTGTGGGAGCTGGCTTGCCAGCGATAGCAATCTGACAGGCAATAAAAATCCCCCGGACTGAAAAGTACCGGGGGATTTTTTTGCCTTGGGAAAAACTCAGCGCTGATGCACCAAAGCCCCCGCCGCATACGTCTGCTGCACCGTGCGGTCATCACCCAGCGTCATCAACACAAATAACGACTCGGCAATGTTGTTGGCCTGCTTCAAGCGATAGCTCAGCAGCGGCGTCGCGTTGTAGTCCAGCACCAGGAAGTCAGCGTCGGAACCCGGTTGCAGGTTGCCGATCTTGTCTTCCAGACGCAGCGCCCGCGCGCCACCCAGCGTCGCCAAGTACAGCGACTTGAACGGACTCAGTCGCGCGCCTTGCAGTTGCATCACTTTGTACGCTTCGTTCAGCGTTTGCAGCAGCGAGAAACTGGTGCCGCCACCCACGTCAGTGCCCAGGCCGACATTGAGTTTGTGCTTTTCGGCCATCGGCAAGTTGAACAAACCGCTACCCAAGAAGAAGTTCGAGGTCGGGCAGAACGAGATCGCCGAGCCGGTTTCCGCCAGACGCGCGCATTCGTCGTCGCACAGGTGTACGCCGTGGGCAAACACTGAGCGCTCACCGAGCAATTTGTAGTGGTCGTAAACGTCGAGGTAGCCCTTGCGCTCCGGGAACAGCTCCTTGACCCACTCGATTTCCTTGAGGTTTTCGCTGATGTGGGTCTGCATGTACAGATCCGGGTATTCAGTCAGCAGTTGCCCGGCGAGGGTCAGTTGTTCCGGGGTGCTAGTCGGTGCGAAGCGCGGGGTGACCGCGTAGTGCAAACGGCCCTTGCCGTGCCAGCGCTCGATCAGCGCCTTGCTTTCGACGTAGCTGGATTCGGCGGTATCGGTCAGATAGTCCGGCGCGTTGCGGTCCATCATTACCTTGCCGGCGATCATCCGCAGGTCGAGCTTCTCGGCGGCTTCGAACAACGAGTTCACCGACTGCGGGTGCACGCTGCCGAACACCAGCGCGGTGGTGGTGCCGTTGCGCAGCAGCTCCTTGACGAAAATGTCAGCGATTTCGTCGGCGTGAGCCTTGTCGCCGAACTGGCTTTCGCACGGGAAGGTGTAGGTGTTGAGCCAGTCGAGCAGTTGCTCGCCGTAGGCGCCGACCATGCCGGTTTGCGGAAAGTGAATGTGCGTGTCGATGAAGCCCGGAGTGATCAGCGCGTCTTTGTAGTGCTCGATTTCGATGTCTGCCGGCAGCGTCGGCAGCAAATCACTGGCGTGGCCGAGGGCGCTGATCTTGCCGCCATCGACCACCAGCAGGCCATCCTCGAAATATTCGTAGGAGGCTTCGATCCCGACTTCGGCGGGGTCGGCGATGCTGTGCAGGATGGCGGCGCGGTAGGCTTTGCGAGTCAGAGGCATGAGGGTTCTCTAATCAGTTTGAGGCTTTGAGTTTGGCGGCCTGACTGCGCCGTGAAACCGGCAGCAGTTTGGCAATCGGTTCGGCGCTGGCAGTCTGCTGGCCGAAGTTGGCGTTATAGGTGGCGATGATTTCGCCGGCGATGGAGATGGCGATTTCCACAGGCAGTTTGCCTTTGACTTCGCCGATGCCCATCGGGCAGCGCATGCGTTGCACGACGCCGCTGTCGAAACCGCGATCACGCAGACGGTGTTCGAACTTCACGCGTTTGGTCTTCGAACCGATCAGGCCGAAGTAGGCGAAGTCGTTGCGCTTGAGAATCGCGGCAGTGAGTTCAAGGTCGAGTTGATGGTTGTGGGTCATGACGATGCAATAACTGCCGGCGGGCAGGTCATCGATTTCATCCACAGGCTCTTCGGCGACGATTTTACGCACGCCGTGCGGGATGTGTTCGGGGAATTCGGCCTCGCGCGAATCGATCCAGCGCACCCGGCAGGGCAGGCTGGCGAGCAACGGCACCAAGGCGCGGCCGACGTGGCCGGCACCGAACACGGCGATTTGCGCCTGCACCTGGCCCATCGGTTCGAACAGCAACACGGTGGCGCCGCCGCAGCACTGGCCCAGGCTGGCGCCGAGGCTGAAACGCTCCAGATGGGTGTCCTGCTTACCGCTGGCGAGCATTTCGCGGGCGATCTGCATGGCTTTGTATTCCAGATGCCCGCCACCGATGGTGTCGAAGCTCTGATTGGCGCTGATGACCATTTTCGAACCGGCGTTGCGTGGCGTCGAGCCGAGTTCTTCGATGATCGTCACCAGCACACAGGGTTCGCCCTGGTTCTGCAGGTCGGCGAGGGCGTCGATCCAGTTGTACATGTTCACCTCGACATCTTCGTTGTCTGTTCGGGCCTCATCGCTGGCAAGCCAGCTCCCACAGGATTTGCGGTGTAACGCCTATCGGTTAACCACCACAAAACCCTGTGGGAGCTGGCTTGCCAGCGATTGGCCGCGCCTCGGTTCTAGAGCGGAGCCAACTCGGTTTCAGCCGCGACGGCTTTCACCGCCTTCAACTGACGCATCTGCTCACACCCCCACAACACCCGCTCCGGCGTCGCCGGCGCATCAATCTGCGGCTGGTGCTTGTAGTCACCGAGGCTCGCCACCGCATCCTTGATGGCACACCACGAAGCAATCCCGAGCATGAACGGTGGTTCACCGACAGCCTTGGAATGGAACACCGTGTCTTCCGGGTTCTTGCGGTTTTCCACCAGCTTCACGCGCAGGTCGAGCGGCATGTCCGCCACCGCCGGGATCTTGTAGCTGGCCGGGCCGTTGGTCATCAGCTTGCCTTTGTTGTTCCAGACCAGTTCTTCCATGGTCAGCCAGCCCATGCCCTGGATGAAGCCACCCTCGACCTGACCGATGTCGATGGACGGGTTCAACGAGGCGCCGACGTCGTGAAGAATGTCGGTGCGCAGCATCTTGTACTCGCCGGTCAGGGTGTCGACGATCACTTCGCAGCACGCCGCGCCGAAGGCGAAGTAGTAGAACGGACGGCCACGCGCCTGGCTGCGGTCGTAGTAGATTTTCGGGGTCTTGTAGAAGCCGGTGCTCGACAGCGAGACCTGATTGAAATACGCCTGCTGGATCAGCGCTTCAAAGGTCAGGATGTGGTCGCGAACCCGCACGTGGCCGTTGTGGAATTCGACGTCTTCTTCAGTGACTTTGAAGTGACGCGCAGCGAATTCGACCAGACGTTTCTTGATGATTTCCGCCGCGTTCTGCGCCGCTTTACCGTTCAGGTCAGCGCCGCTGGACGCCGCGGTCGGCGAGGTGTTCGGCACCTTGTCGGTGTTGGTCGCGGTGATCTGCACGCGATCGATTTCCACCTGGAACACTTCGGCCACGACCTGCGCAACTTTGGTGTTCAGGCCCTGACCCATTTCGGTGCCGCCATGGTTCAGATGGATGCTGCCATCGGTGTAGATGTGGATCAGCGCGCCGGCCTGGTTCAAGAAGCTCGCGGTGAAGGAAATACCGAATTTCACCGGGGTCAGCGCCAGGCCTTTTTTCAGGATCGGGCTGTTGGCGTTGTAGCGACGGATCGCTTCGCGACGTTCGTGATACTGACTGCTTTCTTCCAGTTCGGCGGTCATTTCCTCGAGCATGTTGTGCTCGACGGTCTGGTAGTAATGGGTGACGTTGCGCTCGGTCTTGCCGTAGTAGTTGGCCTTGCGCACAGCCAGCGGATCGAGGTGCAGGTGACGGGCTATCGCGTCCATCACTTCTTCGATCGCGACCATGCCTTGCGGGCCACCGAAACCACGGTAAGCGGTGTTCGACGCGGTGTTGGTCTTGCAGCGGTGACCGTTGATGGTCGCGTCGCCCAGGTAGTACGAGTTGTCCGAGTGGAACATCGCCCGGTCAACGATCGAGGCGGACAAGTCCGGCGAGCAACCGCAGTTGCCGGCCAGATCCATATTGATCCCGTGCAGACGCCCGGTGCTGTCGAAGCCGACGTCGTATTCGACGTAGAACGGGTGGCGCTTGCCGGTCATCAGCATGTCTTCAACGCGCGGCAGGCGCATCTTGGTCGGCTGACCGGTGAGGTGCGCAACCACCGCGCACAGGCATGCCGGGCTGGCGGCCTGAGTTTCCTTGCCACCGAAACCGCCGCCCATGCGGCGCATGTCGACAACGATTTTGTTCATCGACACGTCGAGCACTTCGGCGACCAGTTTTTGCACTTCGGTCGGGTTCTGCGTCGAGCAATATACGATCATGCCGCCGTCTTCGGTGGGCATTACCGAGGAGATTTGCGTCTCCAGGTAGAAGTGTTCCTGACCACCAATGTGCAGCGTGCCTTGAATGCGGTGTTCAGCGGTTGCCAGTGCAGAGACCGAATCGCCGCGCTGGTGGGTGTGGCTGTCGAGGACGAAGTGGCGTTTGCGCAAGGCTTCGACCACGTCGAGCACCGGTTCGAGGTCTTCGTATTCGATGATCGCGGCCATCGCCGCTTTGCGCGCGGTTTCCAGGTCTTTCGCCGCGACGGCGAGCACCGGTTGACCGACGAACTGCACGTCATCGATGGCCAGCAGCGGGTCGCCCGGCATCAGCGGGCCAATGTCTTTCAGGCCCGGCACGTCTTCGTGGGTGATGGCGATGCGCACGCCTTCGAAGGCGTAGCACGGCGAGGTATCGATGCTGATGATTTTCGCGTGAGCGCGGTCCGACATGCGTGCATACAGGTGCAACTGGTTCGGAAATTCCAGACGGTCATCGATGTACTGCGCTTCACCGGACACGTGCTTGGCGGCGCTGTCGTGCTTGACGCTGCGGCCAACACCGGAGGTCAGATCCTTGGCGAACAGTTCAGCCAGTTCGGCTTGGGTTTTTTCTACGCCGTGATGGTTAGACATAAGCGGTCACCCGAGTCTCGATGTGCGGTGTTTGCAGTTCGATGAAGTATTTGCGCAGCAGGTTCTGCGCGCTGAGCAGGCGATATTCCTTGCTGGCGCGGAAGTCCGAGAGCGGGGTGAAATCTTCCGCCAGTGCGGCGCAGGCACGTTCGACCACGGCATTGTTGAACGGCGCACCGATCAGCGCAGCTTCACAGTGGGCAGCGCGTTTCGGGATCGCGGCCATACCGCCGAAGGCCATGCGCGCATCGGTGATCACGCCGTTTTCGACGCGCAGGTTGAACGCGGCGCAGACGGCGGAGATGTCATCGTCCAGACGCTTGGAGACTTTGTAGGCGCGGAACAACTGTTCAGCCGTGGCGCGCGGCACGATGATCTTCTCGATGAACTCACTTTCCTGACGGGCCGTGACTTTGTAATCGATGAAGTAATCGTCGAGGTTCAGGGTGCGGCGGGTTTCGCCTTTGCACAGCACCACTTGCGCGCCGAGGGCGATCAGCAGCGGTGGCGAGTCACCGATCGGCGAGGCGTTGCCGATGTTGCCGCCGAGGGTGCCCTGGTTGCGGATTTGCAGCGAGGCGAAGCGGTGCAGCAGTTCGCCGAAGTCCGGGTACTCGGCGTTCAACGCTTCGTAGCAGTCGGAGAGGGCGGTGGCGGCGCCGATTTCGATGCGGTCATCGAAGGTTTCGATGCGCTTCATTTCCGCGACATTGCCGACGTAGATCATCACCGGCATGGTGCGGTGGAACTGCGTGACTTCCAGCGCCAGATCGGTGCCGCCAGCGAGCAGGCGTGCTTGTGGATAAGCGTCGTAGAGATCGGCCAGATCGGCGACGGTCAGCGGCACCAGGCAGCGCTTGTCGCCGCTGTTGAGTTCGCCGATATCGGTCGGAGCGATGGCTTTCAGGCGGGCGATAGTGTCCGCTTCGCGGGCATCGAACTGATCCGGTTGCTTGCCGCAGCAGGATTGCTCGGCAGCCGCCAGAATCGGCCGGTAGCCAGTGCAGCGGCAGAGGTTGCCGGCCAGCGCTTCGTGGGCCTTGGCGTGATCCGGTGCATCGCTGTTCTTTTGCAGGGCGAACAGCGACATGACGAAACCGGGAGTGCAGAAACCGCACTGCGAACCGTGGCACTCGACCATGGCTTTCTGCACGCTGTGCAGTTCGCCTTTGTGCTTGAGGTCTTCGACGCTGATCAATTGTTTGCCGTGCAGCGACGAAACAAAGGTCAGGCACGAGTTGAGGCTGCGATAGCGAATGTGTTCGCGGCCATCGTCATCCGTTTGCAACTCACCGACCACTACGGTGCAGGCGCCGCAGTCACCGCTGGCGCAACCTTCTTTGGTGCCCGATTTACCGACGTGTTCACGCAGGTAATTGAGCACAGTCAGATTCGGGTCCAGGGCGTGCTCGCTACGGAGTTCCTGGTTAAGTAAAAACTGGATCACGGAAGGCCTCGCAGACTCATTATTGTTGTTAACCGACGTGAACCGAATTTAGCAGGTCTGACTTTTCGGTCAATGGTTTTCTGACTTAAAGGTCAGGAAAATCCATTTCGTCGATCAACAACGTGTCTATTCAGTATTGACCTTCATTGGTCAGCCTGGTTTTTTGTTTGGTTTTCTAAATTTTTTGTTTGGTTTTCTAAAGAAAACTGCGGGATTCGTGCCAAAAACCGCCGAGTGGGCACTCCGCCATGACCGTGCATTTGCGCTACACTGCGCCGCTTGTGCAGATCGATAGAGTTTGAAGGACAACCATGACGTTCAAGGCGCCGGACAGCCTCGCCGAGCAAATTGCTCACCACCTCGCCGAACGCATCATTCGTGGCGAAATGAAGCCAGGAGAGCGCATCCAGGAACAGAAGGTCACGCTGGCACTGAATGTCAGCCGCGGTTCGGTCCGCGAGGCCTTGCTGATCCTCGAACGTCGGCACCTGATCGCGATCCTGCCGCGCCGTGGCGCGCACGTCACCGAGCTGACGCCGCACAAGGTGCAGAGCCTGTGCACGCTGATGAGCGAGCTGTACATCCTGCTCGGCAACTCGGTGGCCAACGGCTGGCAAGTTCAATCGGACATGGCGCCGTTCGTGCAGATCCAGCAGCGCCTGACCGCCAGTTTCGAGCGTCAGGACATCCGCAGCTTCGTCGACGACAGCTTCAGCGTGATGCGCGCCGCCTATCCGTTCGCCAATAACCCTTACCTGCAAGAAACGGTCGAGAACCTGCAACCGGCGATGAGCCGCGCCTACTTCCTCGCCCTCGAACAGCGCAAGGCTTCAATGAGCGAGTTCCTCGAACTGTTCGAACGCCTGCTGGCCGCCGTGCTTGCCCGTGATTTGCCGCAGATCCGCATCGTGCTGACGGCTTACGCCCAGCGCAGCTGCGATCTGGTGGTTTCCGCGCTGACGGTTGCCTGAGCGTGCGGCTCAAGTGCATCAAGCTGGCGGGATTCAAATCCTTCGTCGACCCGACCACGGTGAACTTCCCCAGTAACATGGCGGCGGTCGTCGGGCCGAACGGTTGCGGCAAGTCGAACATCATCGACGCCGTCCGCTGGGTGATGGGCGAGAGTTCGGCGAAGAACCTGCGTGGCGAGTCGATGACCGACGTCATCTTCAACGGTTCGACCAGCCGCAAACCGGTAAGCCAGGCGAGTATCGAGCTGGTTTTCGACAACTCCGACGGCACCCTCCTGGGCGAGTACGCAGCCTACGCGGAAATCTCGATTCGCCGCAAAGTCACCCGCGACAGCCAGACCACCTATTACCTCAACGGCACCAAATGCCGTCGTCGCGACATCACCGATATCTTCCTCGGCACCGGGCTCGGCCCGCGCAGCTACTCGATCATCGAGCAGGGGATGATCTCCAAGCTGATCGAATCCAAGCCGGAAGACCTGCGCAACTTCATCGAAGAAGCCGCCGGTATCTCGAAATATAAAGAGCGCCGCCGCGAGACCGAAAACCGTATCCGCCGCACCCACGAAAACCTCGCGCGTCTGACCGACCTGCGCGATGAGCTGGAACGACAACTCGAACGCCTGCACCGCCAGGCCGAAGCGGCGAAGAAGTATCAGGAATTCAAAGCCGAGGAGCGTCAGCTCAAGGCGCAACTGTCGGCCCTGCGCTGGCAGGATCTCAACGATCAGGTCGGCCAGCGCGAGTCGATCATCGGCACGCAGGAAATCAGTTTTGAAGCCTTGGTCGCCGAGCAGCGCAATGCCGACGCGGCCATCGAACGCTTGCGTGACGGGCACCATGACCTGTCCGAACGCTTCAATCTGGTGCAGGGGCGCTTTTATTCGGTCGGCGGCGACATCGCCCGGGTCGAGCAGAGCATCCAGCACGGCCAGCAACGTCTGCGTCAGTTGCAGGACGATCTGAAAGAAGCCGAGCGCGCACGTCTGGAAACCGAATCGCACCTGGGCCACGACCGCACGTTGCTGCTGACCCTCGGCGAAGAGTTGGACATGCTTACCCCCGAGCAGGAAGTCACCAGCGCCGCCGCCGAAGAAGCCGCTGCCGCGCTGGAGGATTCCGAAAGCGTCATGCACGGCTGGCAGGAGCAGTGGGACGCCTTCAACCTGACCGCCGCCGAACCGCGCCGCCAGGCCGAAGTGCAGCAGTCGCGCATTCAGCAGCTGGAAACCAGCATGGAGCGTCTGGCTGATCGGCAAAAGCGTCTTGGCGAAGAGCGCGCGTTGCTCTCGGCTGACCCCGAAGACGCGGCGATCATGGAACTCAACGAGCAGCTCGCCGAGTCCGAAGCGACCCTCGAAGATTTGCAGACCAGTGAAGAAGCGCAGGTCGAAAAACTTGAACAACTGCGCCAGGAATTGCAGCAAGCACTGACCTCGCAGCAGCAGGCGCAGGGTGATTTGCAGCGCCTCAATGGTCGCCTCGCGTCCCTTGAAGCTCTGCAGCAAGCGGCGCTCGATCCGGGCACCGGCACCGCCGAGTGGCTGAAGGAACACAACCTCGCCGAGCGTCCGCGTCTGGCCGAAGGCTTGAAGGTCGAGGCCGGTTGGGAATTGGCGGTGGAAACCGTGCTCGGCGCTGATCTGCAAGCGGTGTTGGTCGACGATTTCAGCGGCTTTGATTTGTCCGGTTTCACTCAGGGCGATCTGCGTCTGCTCAGCCCGGCCAGCGATGGCGTGCGGGTGGCGGGCAGCTTGCTGGATAAAGTCGACGCGCAGATCGATCTGTCGCCGTGGCTGGGTCAGGTCAAACCGGTCGATAGCCTCGAGCAGGCCTTGGCCTTGCGCGGGCAGTTGAGTGCTGGCGAGAGCCTGATCAGTCGTGACGGTTACTGGGTCGGTCGGCACTTTTTACGCGTACGACGTGCCAGCGAAGCGGAAAGCGGCATGCTTGCCCGTGGCCAGGAAATCGAAGCGCTGCACCTCGAACGCGAAGAGAAAGAAGCCACGGTCGAGGCCATGGAAACCCGTCTGCAAACCCTGCGTGCGCAACAGCGTCAGCAGGAAAACGGTCGCGAACATTTGCGCCGATTGTTGCAAGACGAAGCGCGTCAGCAAGGTGAATTGAAAGCCCAGTTGTCCGCCGGCAAAGCCAAGGCCGAACAGCTGACTCTGCGTCGCAGCCGTCTCGATGAAGAACTGATCGAACTCGGCGAACAGCGTGAACTTGAGCACGAACAAGTCGGCGAAGCGCGCATGCAATTGCAGGACGCGCTGGATGCCATGGCACTCGACACCGAGCAGCGCGAGTTGCTGCTGGCCCAGCGCGACAGCCTGCGCGAACGCCTCGACCGCGTGCGTCAGGAAGCGCGGCAGCACAAGGATCATGCGCATCAACTGGCCGTGCGTCTTGGCTCGTTGCGCGCGCAACACGACTCCACGCGCCAGGCGCTCGAGCGCCTGGAAATGCAGGCCGAGCGCCTGACTGAAAAGCGCGAACAGTTGAGTCTGAACCTGGAGGAGGGCGAGGCACCGCTGGAAGAGTTGCGCCTGAAACTCGAAGAGCTGCTCGACAAGCGCATGACTGTCGACGAAGAACTCAAGACCGCGCAGATCGCTTTGGAAGATGCCGACCGCGAACTGCGCGATGCAGAAAAACGCCGGACCCAGGCCGAGCAGCAATCACAATTGATTCGCGGCCAACTCGAACAGCAGCGCATGGAATGGCAAGCCCTGACGGTGCGGCGCAAGGCTTTGCAGGATCAATTGCTCGAAGACGGCTACGATCTGAATGGCGTGCTCGCGACATTAACCGCGCAAGCCAGTGAACGCGAAGCCGAAGAAGAACTCGAACGCATCAGCGCGCGGATTCAGCGCCTGGGTGCGATCAACCTCGCGGCCATCGATGAATACACGCAACAGTCCGAGCGCAAGCGTTATCTGGATGCGCAGGACGCCGATCTGGTCGAAGCGCTGGAGACCCTTGAGAACGTCATTCGCAAGATCGACAAGGAAACCCGCAACCGCTTCAAAGATACCTTTGATCAGATCAATGGCGGTTTACAGGCACTTTTTCCAAAAGTTTTCGGTGGTGGACGGGCGTATTTGGAACTGACGGGCGAAGATCTACTCGATACAGGGGTAACGATCATGGCGCAGCCGCCGGGGAAGAAGAACAGCACCATCCATTTGCTCTCCGGCGGGGAGAAAGCCCTGACCGCGCTGGCACTGGTTTTTGCCATCTTCAAGTTGAACCCGGCGCCGTTCTGCATGCTCGATGAGGTTGACGCACCGCTGGATGACGCTAACGTTGGACGCTACGCACGCTTGGTCAAAGAGATGTCGCAGACCGTGCAGTTCATCTATATCACCCACAACAAGATCGCCATGGAAATGGCCGAGCAGTTGATGGGGGTGACGATGCATGAACCGGGTTGTTCGCGACTGGTAGCCGTGGATGTCGAGGAGGCGATGGCGATGGTGGACGCCTGAGCCAGCGTGGTGTCGGAAAGGTAATTAAGCGCTGTAGGACTTTTTTACCGCGTTCGACTTGCTGGCCAATCGACATATTCGCGCAAGCCAATGAGACAGACGGTGTAAAGTTGTCTTTGGTCGTGCTAGTTTAATGTCAATTTTTCGTATACGTGGGCAAAACGCCTGTCAGAACATAGAGTTGGCGCCACGTTTTAAAGCGGTTTGCACAATGTAAACCCCTTATTTTTCAGCATTTTTTATAGAGGCACGGGATTACATGGAAATCGGTCTGCGCGAGTGGCTGATCGTCATCGGCATCATAGTGATAGCCGGTATTCTTTTCGATGGCTGGCGCCGTATGCGCGGCGGCAAGGGAAAACTGAAATTCCGTCTTGACCGAAGTCTGTCCAACCTGCCGGACGAGGACACCAGCGCTGAGCTGTTGGGCCCGGCTCGCGTGCTGGACAACCATAAAGAACCACAGCTGGACGAACACGATCTGCCATCGGTGAGCATGCCGGCCCGCGAAGCACGCGAGCCTCGCGAATCCGGTTCGAAACGTGGCAAGCGTGGCGGCAAGGGTTCGGCGCAGGGCGACTTGAACCTGGATCTGGATCTGGACGACGGCCCGAGCTTCAGCAGCCGTGACGACGATTTCGTTGAAGACACCAAGCCTGCGCCTGCCGTGGTCGACAAAGACCAGCCGCAAGCCGAAGAAGTGCTGGTGATCAGCGTGATCTGCCGTGACGCTGCCGGCTTCAAAGGCCCGGCGCTGTTGCAGAACATTCTGGAAAGCGGTCTGCGTTTTGGCGAGATGGATATTTTCCACCGTCACGAAAGCATGGCTGGCAACGGTGAAGTGCTGTTCTCCATGGCCAACGCGGTCAAACCGGGCATCTTCGATCTGGACGACATCGACCATTTCAGCACCCCGGCGGTGAGCTTCTTCCTCGGTCTGCCGGGCCCGCGTCATCCGAAGCAGGCTTTCGACGTGATGGTGGCCGCAGCCCGCAAGCTGTCGCAGGAACTGAACGGCGAGCTGAAAGATGATCAGCGCAGCGTGCTGACCGCGCAAACGATCGAGCACTATCGTCAGCGTATCGTCGAATTCGAACGTCGCGCTTTGACCCAGAAGCGCTAAGGCCAGATCAAAAGATCGCAGCCTGCGGCAGCTCCTACAGAGGATCGCGATCCTGTAGGAGCTGTCGAGTGCAACGAGGCTGCGATCTTTTTAAGGATGAAACTGGAGCAGCCTCGGCTGCTCTTTTGCTTTATGAGAGAACACCCATGACCGCCGCCAAAAACCGCATCCTAGAACTGCGCGCTGAACTCGATCAGCACAACTACCGTTACCACGTCCTCGACGAGCCGAGCATTCCGGACGCCGAGTACGACCGGTTGTTCCACGAGCTCAAGGCGCTGGAAGCGGCCAACCCGGAACTGATCACCAGCGACTCGCCAACCCAGCGCGTCGGCAGCGTGGCGCTCACCGCGTTCACCCAGGTGCGTCACGAAGTGCCGATGCTCAGCCTCGGCAACGCCTTTGAAGAAAGCGACATGCGCGAGTTTGATCGCCGCGTCACCGACGGTCTGGATCTGCCGGTCGGCGATCTGTTCGGCGGCAGTGCGGCGGTGGAATACAGCTGCGAGCCGAAGCTCGATGGCCTGGCGGTCAGCCTGCTGTATCAGGACGGCGTATTGGTACGCGGCGCCACACGCGGCGACGGCACCACCGGCGAAGACATCAGCGTCAACGTACGTACCGTGCGCAATATCCCGCTGAAGCTGCACGGCGAAGGCTGGCCGGCAACGCTGGAAGTGCGCGGTGAAGTGTTCATGTCCAAGGCCGGTTTCGAGCGCCTCAACGCCTCGCAACTGGAAGTCGGCGGCAAGACCTTCGCCAACCCGCGCAACGCCGCGGCCGGCAGCTTGCGTCAGCTCGATTCTAAAATCACTGCCAACCGTCCGCTGGAATTCTGCTGCTACGGCATCGGTCAGGTCTCCCACGATATTTCCGACACCCACATCGGCAACCTCAAGCAGTTGCAGAAGTGGGGCATGCCGATCAGCCATGAGCTGAAACTGGCAAAAGGCATCGACGAGTGCCTGGATTACTACCGCGACATCGGCGCGCGCCGTAACGCGCTGACCTATGAAATCGACGGTGTGGTGTTCAAGGTCAACAGCGTTGCTGATCAGCGCGAACTGGGCTTCCGCGCCCGCGAACCGCGTTGGGCGATCGCGCATAAATTCCCGGCGATGGAAGAACTCACCGAGCTGCTCGACGTGGAATTTCAAGTCGGTCGTACCGGTGCTGTCACGCCGGTCGCGCGTCTGAAGCCAGTCAAAGTCGCTGGCGTCACCGTGGCCAACGCCACGTTGCACAACATGGACGAAGTCGCGCGTCTGGGCCTGATGATCGGCGACACCGTGATCATTCGCCGTGCCGGTGATGTGATTCCGCAAGTGGTGCAAGTGGTCATGGATCGCCGCCCGGAAAACGCACGCGCGGTGCAGATCCCGGAGAGCTGCCCGGTGTGCGGCTCGCACGTTGAGCGCACGCAACTGATCAAGCGCAGCAAGGGCAAGGAAACCATCAGCGAAGGCGCTGTGTATCGCTGCGTCGGGCGTCTGGCCTGTGGTGCGCAGTTAAAGCAGGCGATCATTCACTTCGTCTCGCGCCGGGCAATGGACATCGAAGGCCTTGGCGACAAGAGCGTCGAGCAACTGGTCGATGAGGGTCTGGTCAGTTCGCCGGCCGATCTGTATGCGCTGAAGTTCGACGACATCGTCGATCTCGAAGGTTTTGCCGAGGTGTCCAGTAACAAGCTGCTGGCGGCCATCGAGGACAGCAAGAAGCCGAGCCTCGCGCGCTTCATCTATGCGCTGGGCATTCCTGATGTCGGCGAAGAGACGGCCAAGGTGCTGGCGCGCTCGCTGGGTTCGCTGGAGCGGGTGCAGCAGGCGTTGCCACAAGTGCTGACGTATCTGCCGGATGTCGGTCTGGAAGTGGCGCACGAGATTCACAGCTTCTTTGAAGATGCGCATAACCAGCAGGTGATTACCGAGTTGCTCGGCCATGGTTTGCAGATTCAGGATCAGGGTGAGCTGGGTGCGGAATTCGCGGCCAGTACCACGCTGGGTGGTTTCCTCGACAAGTTGCACATTCCTTCGGTCGGCCCTGGTGGCGCGCAGAAATTGGCGGACAAATTTGGCTCGCTGGAGGCGGTGATGAACGCTGACTGGCTGGACATGCGTCAGGCGTTGCCGGAGAAACAGGCGAATTCGGTTCGCGAGTTTTTTGCCTTGCCTGAGAACCGGCAACTGGCCGAGGCCTCCGAGAAGCAGCTGCGTGATTTCGGCATGCATTGGCAGAGCGAGAAGAAAGTCGTCGAAGGCTTGCCGCTGTCCGGCGAGACTTGGGTGCTGACGGGCAAGGTCGAGTTGATGAGCCGTGATGTCGCCAAGGATCACCTGGAAAGCCTGGGCGCGAAGGTTGCCGGTTCGGTCTCGGCGAAGACTCATTGCGTGGTTGCAGGCCCTGGTGCCGGTTCCAAACTGACCAAGGCCAATGAGCTGGGCGTGAAAGTGATGGACGAAGAAGCCTTCATCGCCTTCCTCAAAACCCACGGCCTTCAGGTCTGACACAAAACCCATGGCCTTCAGGTCTGACACAAAGCCCATGGCCTTCAGGTCTGACACAAAGCCCATGGCCTTCAGGTCTGACACAAA
>NZ_AKJD01000087.1 GCF_000282515.1 Pseudomonas sp. GM80 | reverse complement strand
CTGCGATCTGTTGACGTTGTTTGGTAAAAACAAGATCAAAAGATCGCAGCCTGCGGCAGCTCCTACAGGGGGGATGTGTGAGGTAAAAAAAAACGGCCCGAAGGCCGTTTTTTTTTGGGGCGTACGCATCAACCGCCGAGGTACGCCTCGCGTACTTTCGGGTCGGTCAGCAGTGCTTCACCGGTGCCTTGCATGACCACACGACCGTTCTCCAGAACGTAGGCGCGGTCAGCGATTTTCAGCGCCTGGTTGGCATTCTGCTCGACCAGGAACACCGTCACACCGTCCTTGCGCAGCATTTCGATGATGTCGAAAATCTGCTGGATGATGATCGGTGCCAGGCCCAGCGACGGCTCGTCGAGCAGCAGCAGTTTCGGCTTGCTCATCAGCGCGCGGCCGATGGCGAGCATTTGCTGTTCGCCGCCGGACATGGTGCCGCCGCGCTGGTTGAAGCGTTCTTTCAGGCGCGGGAACAGGCCGAGAACCTTGTCCATCTGTTCCTGATAGTCGCCTTTGTCGGTGAAGAAGCCGCCCATGGACAGGTTTTCCTCAACGGTCAGACGGGCAAACACCCGACGACCTTCCGGCACCACCGCAATGCTCTTGCGCATGATCTGCGACGAGTCCTGGCCGACCAGTTCCTCACCCATGTACCGGATGCTGCCGCTGTGCGCCTGCGGCGAACCGCAGAGCGTCATCAGCAGCGTCGACTTGCCGGCACCGTTGGCGCCGATCAGGGTCACGATCTCGCCCTGACGGACTTCGACGTTGACGCTGTGCAGGGCCTGGATCTTGCCGTAGAAGGTGGAAACGTTTTCGAACTGCAGCATTTACGCTTCCCCCAGGTAGGCTTTGATCACTTCAGGATTGTCGCGAATCTGTTCCGGCGTACCGTCGGCCAGAGGCGTGCCCTGATTGATCACGACGATGTGGTCGGAAATGCTCATGACCAGTTTCATGTCGTGTTCGATCAGCAGCACGGTGACGTTGTGCTCTTCACGCAGTACACCGATCAGCGCCTTGAGGTCTTCGGTTTCCTTCGGATTGAGGCCGGCGGCCGGTTCGTCGAGCATGAGGATCCGCGGACGGGTCATCATGCAGCGAGCGATTTCCAGACGCCGTTGCTGACCGTAGGCCAGCGTGCCGGCGGTACGGTTGGCGAACTCCTTGAGGTTGACCTTTTCCAGCCAGTACTCGGCAAACTCCATGGCCTCGCGCTCGCTTTTGCGGAACGACGGGGTCTTGAACAGGCCGGCCAGGAAGTTGGTGTTCAGGTGACGGTGCTGGGCGATCAACAGGTTCTCGACCGCCGTCATGTCCTTGAACAGGCGCACGTTCTGGAAGGTGCGCACCACGCCTTTGAGGGCGATCTTGTGGCCCGGCAGGCCTTGAATCGGCTCGCCGTCGAGCAGGATGCTGCCGCCCGTTGGCTGATAGAAACCGGTCAGGCAGTTGAACACGGTGGTCTTGCCCGCGCCGTTCGGCCCGATCAGTGCAACCACTTGTTTCTCTTTGACGGTCAGGGCCACGCCGTTGACCGCCAGCAAGCCGCCGAAGCGCATGCTCAGGTTTTCGACTTTAAGGATCTCGCGGCTCATTTTCGCAACTCCATGTGTGGGCGTTGCATCGGCAGCAGACCTTGTGGACGCCAGATCATCATCAACACCATCAGCGCACCGAACATCAACATGCGGTACTCGCTGAACTCACGCATCATTTCCGGTAACAGGATCATTACCACGGCGGCCAGAATCACACCCAACTGCGAACCCATACCGCCCAACACCACGATGGCGAGGATGATTGCCGACTCGATGAAGGTGAACGACTCCGGGGTTACCAGACCCTGACGGGCGGCGAAGAAGCTACCGGCGAAACCGGCGAACGCAGCGCCAAGTGTGAAGGCGGACAGCTTGATGATCGTCGGATTCAGGCCCAAAGCACGGCAGGCGATCTCGTCTTCACGCAGCGCTTCCCACGCACGGCCGATCGGCATGCGCAGCAAACGGTTGATGACGAACAGCGCCGCCAGCGCCAGTACCAGGGCAACCAGGTAGAGGAAGATCACCTTGTTGATCGAGTTGTATTGCAGGCCGAAATACTCGTGGAAGGTTTGCATGCCTTCCGCAGCCTTGCGTTCAAAGGTCAGACCGAAGAACGTTGGTTTCTCGATGTTGCTGATGCCGTTCGGGCCGCCAGTGATGTCGGTCAGGTTACGCAGGAACAGACGGATGATCTCGCCGAAGCCGAGGGTCACGATCGCCAGATAGTCACCGCGCAGGCGCAGCACCGGGAAGCCCAGCAGGAAGCCGAACGTCGCCGCCATCAGGCCGGCAATCGGCAGGCAGATCCAGAAGCTCAAGCCGTAGTAGTGCGACAGCAGCGCGTAGCTGTAGGCGCCGACGGCGTAGAAGCCGACGTAACCGAGGTCGAGCAGACCGGCCAGACCGACGACGATGTTCAGACCGAGGCCGAGCATCACGTAGATCAGGATCAGCGTCGCGATGTCCACCGCGCCACGCGAACCGAAGAACGGCCACACCAATGCACCGATGATCAGCGCAATGATGAAGTAGCGTTGGGTGGTCGGCAGGGTCAGGAAGTTGCTGGCCTTGGCCGGGATCAGCGGCATACCCGGCGAGGATTTCCATGCCTTGCTGATCTGCTGGTTGAACAGCACCCGCAGGAACATCAGCACCGAACAGATGGCGATGGTCGCCAGAATCATCGGGCTGGTGTTGTGCACTTCGAGGTTGATGCCGACGATGGTCAGTTTCAGTCCGAGTACCGGGTAGGCCACAGCCCACACCAGCAAGGCACTGAACAGTGCCTGTTTAAGATTCCTAGTCATACTTTCTCAACCTCCGGACGGCCCAGAATGCCGGTCGGACGGAACAACAGCACCAGAACCAACAAGCCGAAAGCCACGACGTCCTTGTATTGGTCACCGAAGATATCGGCACCAAACGCTTCCGCCACCCCAAGCACCAACCCGCCGAGCATGGCGCCGGGGATGCTGCCGATGCCGCCGAGTACCGCTGCGGTGAAGGCTTTGAGGCCGACGAGGAAACCGGCGTTGGGGTTGATCACGCCATATTGCATGCTCAGCAGCACGGCCGCGATGGCCGCCAGCGCAGCACCAATGACGAAGGTCAGGGCGATGATGTTGTTGGTGTTGATGCCCAGCAGGTTGGCCATCTTGATGTCTTCGGCGCAGGCGCGGCAGGCGCGACCCAGGCGAGAACGGGAGATGAACAGCGTCAGGCCGAGCATGGCGATCAGCGTCACCACGAACACCACGATTTGCATGTAGGAAATCAGCACTTCATGTGCGCCACCTGGCCCGAAGGAAATGTTCCCGGGGATCAGGTTGGGGATGGATTTGTCCTTGGAGTCTTGCGCCAGCAGAACCGTGTTCTGCAGGAAGATCGACATACCGATGGCGGAGATCAGCGGGATCAGACGGTTGCTGCCGCGCAGGGGGCGGTAGGCGATCCGTTCGATGCTGTAACCGTAGGAACTGGTGACAACGATGCTCGCGATGAAGGCTGCGGTCATCAACAGCGGGACGTTGTCGATTCCCATCATGGCCAGCCCGGCGATGGCGATGAACGCCACGTAGGAACCGATCATGTACACCTCGCCGTGGGCGAAGTTGATCATTCCAATGATGCCGTAAACCATCGTATAGCCGATGGCAATCAGGGCATACGTGCTGCCAATGGTCAGGCCATTAACCAGCTGCTGGAAGAAGTGATAGAGGTCAGGCATTACAACGCTCCTAAAAACCTGATACGCATTTCACTGGTGGAGTCATTTTCCCGCCCGGCCCCGTGGATCTATATCCACTTCGAATCCGGGTTTTGCCAGCGAACCGCTGATGACGGTTTTGAGATTTTCAGGTGGGGAGACTGGCGGATCACGCCAGCGCGGCCCATACATTCGTAAAACAAAGCCCACGGCACGCCGTGGGCTTTATTGGCAGTCAGTCAGGGCGCGCCTTACTGAGGCGAAACTTCAGTTTTTGGTTTGCCGAAGTGCCACTCGTAAACCACAAATTTGAAGTCCTTCAGGTCACCCTTGGCGTCGAAGCTCAGGTCGCCAGTCGGGGTCTTGAAGGTGCCGGCGTGAATGGCTTCAGCCACCTTGGCCGGGTCTTCGGATTTGGCCGCGGTGATACCGCCGGCAATCACTTCAACCGCCGAGTAGGAAGGGAACACGAACGGGCCGCTCGGATCTTCTTTCTTCGCCTTGAAGGCATCTGCCAGGGCGATGTTGGCCGGATCCTGGTCGAAGGATTTCGGCAGGGTTACCAGCAGACCTTCGGAAGCGTCTTTGGCGATCTGCGAAATCGAGTCGTTACCCACGCCTTCCGGACCCATGAACTTGGCTTTCAGGCCTTTTTCAGCCGCCTGACGCAGGATCAGACCCAGCTCCGGGTGGTAGCCACCGTAGTAAACGAAGTCGACGTTGGCTTGCTTGAGCTTGGCGATGATCGAGGAGAAGTCCTTGTCGCCGGCGTTGACGCCTTCGAACACGGCAACCTTGGTGCCTTTCTTCTCGAGGGTGGCTTTGACGGCGGTGGCGATGCCTTCACCGTATTGTTGCTTGTCGTGCAGCACAGCAACGATTTTCGGTTTCACGTGATCGGCAATGTAGTTACCGGCGGCAGGGCCCTGGGCGCTGTCCAGACCGATGGTACGGAAGACCATTTTGTAACCACGGGCGGTGATGTCCGGGCTGGTGGCAGCCGGGGTGATCATGATCACGCCTTCGTCTTCGTAGATGTCCGAAGCCGGTTGAGTGGAGCTGGAGCACAGGTGACCGACGACGAACTTGACGCCGTCGTTGACGACCTTGTTCGCGACCGCTACCGCTTGTTTCGGATCGCAGGCATCGTCGTATTCAACGGCTTCGAGTTTCTTGCCGTCGACGCCGCCCTTGGCGTTGATTTGTTCGATGGCCATTTTTGCGCCACTGAACTGCATGTCGCCGTATTGGGCTACTGGACCGGTCTTAGGGCCGGCAATACCGATTTTGATGGTGTCAGCTGCGAACGAATGGCTGGCAACCCCGGCCAGAACCATAGCGGCAAACAGTTTGGAAATCTGCTTAGTAGCCTTAGTCATAGTGCTCCACTCTTACTGTTGTAATTTTTTTGAGTTCTGGCGCCGTAGCAGCAGAACCGGGTCAGATATCTTTGCGATACCCTCCGGAAATGCCCCCGGCAACTGTACCGGTACAGTGTAGAGCGCCGGTTGTTGGCCTGGGAAGCGGGCGCCGAGGGGCAAAACTTGGGGGTGTCGCATTTTTGAATGAAAAAGACAGAATTGCGGCGGGGCGTTCGTGGGCATATATCCCAATCAACAGCATTCCTTGGCGTTCCTGCTCTTTTCGTTCGGTGAAGCCATTTGCAACCGGGTTTTTCTGGCGGACCACCGACGTTATCATTCGCGTCGATTTCTTCTCCGGACAGTTCCCATGAATCAAGAACCTAGCACCCTCTATGCCAAGCTGCTTGGTGAAACCGCATCTATTACCTGGAAAGAGCTGGAGCCGTTCTTCGCCAAGGGTGCCCTATTGTGGGTCGACCCTGCGCTGGATCTGATCGCGGCCGCCGAGGCCGTGGCTTCGGATGAAGGCGAGAAAGTGGCCGCCTGGCTGGCCGAAGACAAAGTCGCCAAGCTGTCTGAAACGCGGGCGCTGGATCTTTTCGAGCGCGATCCGGCGTTGTGGGCGGTGGTGGTTTCGCCGTGGATTCTGATCCAGGAAAGGGCAGTCGCCGCCGACGTCGCACCTTGATGGTGCGACCGGTCATCAGCGAAAAGTGTGTAGCGGAGTAGCGTGATGGCACGTTGCCGTAGAGAAACACCACAGGCGAGGGTGGCATCACGGTGACGTAAACGTAACGGGAACAGTTTAATAAGCAGTCTAACGGCTGCTTAATTGTTTCTGAATGTTGGAATGGCTGAAATATTCAGTGAGTTTCAGGGCCTCATCGCTGGCAAGCCAGCTCCCACAGGTTTGGTGTTGTTCACAAAATTTGTGTTCACCCGGACCTTGTGGGAGCTGGCTTGCCAGCGATAGGGGCGACTCGGTTCCGGATCAGACCGTAAACGACTTCCCGGTATGGTTATTCAGCGAAATAACCTTGGTCTTGCCAATCCGGTGACGATAAATCTCGCGCAAGTATTTGATCGACTTCTTCACACAATCACGCGACAAACGAATGTCGTTGATCGAGACAAACTTGTCTTTGTCGTTGATCAGCTCGCGGTACTTCTTCTCGTACATCGGCTTGATCGCGTACCAATTGGTGTCGAGGATCTTCGCCGGGTTTTCGAACTCGTTGAGCAGGTCGTCGATGCGGTCTTCGTCGAACTCTTCGTTGATGATGAAATCGAGGATCGAGTTGTCCAGCGTCTCGTCAAAACGGTACGGGTTCTTCGCGAAGCAGCGCTTGATGAATGCGACGATCAGGGTCAGGAAATCATCCGACAGGCACGGGCTCTTCGCGATCAATGTGGTCAGCGACAGGTTGGCCGAGGCGCCGATCACCAGCGCATAACGCTTGAGCGTGGTGTTGGGGAACAGGCTGTTGAGGTGGGTTTTCAACCGGTTCAGGTCCATGTACGACAGTTTGTAGTCTTTTGGCAGCGAGACGATCGAGACCACCGACGAGCAGTTCTTGAAGAAGTGCAGGTCGTGCAGCGCCGCAGCGTCATAACCGGAATTCTTGTACTGCTCCAGCGACGCGCGATAACGCTTGGATTCGATCGGCAACAGGCTGATGCCTTCGATCGCCTGCGTGACCTTGTTGAAGTGCGGCAGGTCGATCGAGCGGAAGAACAGGTCGTCGATGTTCAGGCGCTGCGGCTCTTTGTCGAACACCTTGAATTTGTCGCTGCTCGGCGGCGGCGTTTCCGGCACCACCGATTCGGCGTAGGCAATCGCCACCGGGCCGGCCAGACTCATGAACAGGTCGTTGGCATCGAGGCGAATGGTCTCACCGATGTCGATGCCGGCGCGGCGGAAATAGTTCTGATCGTAGTCAGTGGTGACTGCCTGCGCCGTCAGAATGTTGAAGATCTGCTGCGAGATGTATTGGTTGGCGTGCTTCTCCATCGCATTGACATCAATGTTCTGGATGTTGCCGTCATCGCTTTCTTCGGCGTAACGCATGATGTCGTTGGAGATCAGCATCATTGCGTTCCATGGGCGGATACGGCCCATGACGCTGGCTTCGCTACTGTCTTCGTTGGCGAAGTTGTAGGAGAAATCCCATTCTTCCGAGAGGTATTTACACAGCAGGCGACCGGCGTTGATGTGCAGCGCCTCGGACATTTCGCTGCGATGGTCGGAAATGTTCGGCAGCACGCAAATGCCGCTGGTGAAGATCGGCTCGAAGACGAACGAATGACCGCTCTTGCCGTCATGTTCGTCCATCGGCTTGGTGTCGAACGTCTTGTTCATGTACGAGTGCTGCTGGGCCAGGCCGAACTCCGAGGCCATGCCCGAACCGGTACCGCCGCCGGCACTGAAGATCGAGAAATACAGGCGCGACTGGTTGGCCTTGATGCCGCAGCTGTCAATCAGGTACGAGTGGATCATTTTCCAGTCAGGGCTGGAGAAGCGCTGGGTGTCCTTGTTGAGGATGATCTTCGCCAGATACTGGCCGAGGATCGGCGCGTTACCGGCGCCACCGGCGTGGACTTCGGACAAGTCCATGATCTTCATTTTGCTGTAGTCGCGCAGGAAACCGCTTTTTTCGCCCTTGCGCGAGAAACGAATACGCCCGGCGATGTCCTTGTCGAGGTCGCCGAGCATCACCAGCGGTTCGACCAGGAACACCGGTTTGCTCGCCTTGTTGTTGCCGATGCGCAGGTTGTTCTTGATCCACTGCGCCGGGCTGTAACCCTTGTCGGCCGATCGGCGATCCGCCGCACGGTCTTCGTTGTTGAATTCGTTGAGGTAGAACTTGCGCGCGTTGTACACCAGCTCCGCGACGTCGAGGGCGATGTTGGAGCCGCAGCGACCGAGGCCGATCAGGCACACCGATGGAAATTCCTGATCGTTGTGCTGTTCGTTATCGCCTTCCAGGTGCGGCGGGCGCGGGAACACCAGATCACGCAGGCCGTCGAGATTGTCGAGGATACGGTCGGTATTGGTTTCGGTGAAGTACAGGTATTGCTGGGTCGACAGCGGGCGCGACGGGACCAATGGCTTCGACGATGACGGGCTGTTGGCGGCGGGGCTCAAAGTCAGATCGGATACCGCACTGGCGGGATTGTTTTTAGAAGTCATTGTGCGCCATATACCTGGACTGGGTTGGTGCGCTGGCCGATGCCTGCGAACCTCACGGAATAAGATCTCGCGTCTTTTTTTGCGCGTATTGAGCCCGAGCGTCAGGGATTTGGCCTGAGTGTCGCTGGGGGGAATCCTTTCCTGATCGTTGATGAATCGGCCATTATTCGGCGATCTTTAATCGAAAAGAGGCAAAATGATGTCAACGCTACCTTCGTTGGGGTTCGCCGGAATCGGTCTGATGGGGCTGCCCATGTGCCGGCGTCTGTT
Organism: Pseudomonas sp. GM80; assembly: GCF_000282515.1. Lineage (GTDB taxonomy): Bacteria > Pseudomonadota > Gammaproteobacteria > Pseudomonadales > Pseudomonadaceae > Aquipseudomonas. The sequence continues at coordinate 9,693 of NZ_AKJD01000087.1, read as the reverse complement.
GGCGGCGGGTTATCCGCTGACCGTGTGGAATCGCAACCCGGCCAAGTGCGCGCCGCTGGTCGAAGCCGGTGCCCGGCAGGTGGCGCGTCCCGCCGATTTGTGCGAACACGCGGACATCGTGATGTTGTGCCTGGCCGATACGGCGGTGGTGCGTGAGGTGGTGTTTGGCGCTGGCGGTATTGCCGAAGGCGCGAAAAACGGCCAGCTGCTGGTGGATTTTTCCAGCCTCGAACCGACCGCCACGCGCGAGATGGCGGCGCAACTGGCCGAGAACAGCGGCATGGCCTGGCTGGATTCTCCGGTATCCGGCGGCGTGGTCGGCGCCGAAGCGGGCAGTCTGGCGATCATGGTCGGTGGCGATGCGGCAGATCTTCAGCGCGTGCGCCCGGTGCTGCTCAATCTCGGTCAGCGCGTGACGCACATGGGCGGTGTCGGCGCCGGGCAGGTGACCAAGGCCTGCAACCAGATGATCGTTGCCTGCAATGCCTTGGTGATTGCCGAAGTGGTGGCGCTGGCCGAGCAGGCCGGGGTTGATGCGAGCCTGATTGCTGAAGCGCTGGCCGGCGGTTTTGCCGATTCCAAACCACTGCAGATCCTCGCCCCGCAAATGGCTGAAAGCCGCTTCGAGCCGATCAAATGGCACGTGCGCACCTTGCTCAAGGACCTCGACACCGCCGTGAAATTCTCCCGCGAACAGGGTTCAGCGACACCCATCAGCGGATTGGCCGCACAACTGATGCGCCTGCATGGGGCGCAGGGCTTTTTGGCGCAGGATCCAGCAACACTGGTGCAAATGTACCGCGCGCCAGAATCAACGGATTGACCGTATGGGCATGTTTGCGCTGATTGATTTCTTCCAGCACCGGGCGCAGCTCCTCCAGCGGCACCGGGCGGCTGAGCAGGTAACCCTGAATGAAATCGCAGCCCGAACGCTCGAGAAATTCGTACTGCTCCAGGCTTTCCACGCCTTCGGTGACCACCTGCAAATGCAGGGTGTGCGCCATGACGATGATCGCCTGGACGATCTCCATGTCCGCCGTGGCATTGGGAATGTCGATGATGAACGAACGGTCGATCTTCAGAGTGTTCAGCGGCAGGCGCTTGAGATAGGCCAGCGATGAATAACCGGTACCGAAGTCGTCGATCGACAGTGACACGCCGAGGGCACGGATTTGCCGCAGCAGCACCAGGGTGTTGGCGATGTTGCCCATCAGCGCATTTTCGGTGACTTCCAGTTCCAGGCGTTCCGGTGCAACGCCGGCGGTGCGCAGCGCACTTTCAATCTCGAGGGCCAGCTCCTCGCGGGCAAGGTTGAGGGGCGAGCAGTTCCAGGCGATTTTCAGTTCTTCGCAGCCATGGCGCGAGAGCTCGCCGAGGTCTTTGCAGGCCCGGCGCAATACCCAGTTATCCAGCTCGGCGATCAGACCATTGTTTTCGGCGATGCTGATAAAGCGATCCGGCGTCAGCAAACCGTGCAGCGGGTGTTGCCAGCGGATCAACGCTTCGAGCTTGGTAACGCGGCCGGTTTTCAGTTCGAAGATCGGCTGGTAATAGAGCATCAAGCCGTTTTCTTCGCGCAGGGCATGGCGCAGTTCTTCCTCGAGTTGCAGTTCCAGGGTGGCGCGGTTTTTCAGGTTGGAATTGAAAAAGTGCAGGCCGTTGCGTCCCGCCCCTTTGGATTGATACAGCGCCAGATCGGCGTGCTTGAGCAGTTCTTCGCAGGTGGTGCCGTCCTCCGGAAACAGACTGATGCCAATGCTGGTGGTCATGACCATGCGCCGCCCGGCCAGTTCGATCGGCTCCTTCATCTTGAGCATGATGCGCTGGGCCATGTTGCGCGCCTCTTCACGATCACGCAGGCTGATCAGGATGCAGAACTCATCGCCACCGAAGCGGGCGACCACGTCTTCATGGCTGCGTACCGAGCCTTTGATGTGCTGGGCGATGACTTTGAGCAACTCGTCACCGGCGTCATGGCCGAGGCTGTCGTTGATCCGTTTGAAGTGGTCGATGTCGAGAAACATCACCGCGAGCATGCCGCCCTCGGTGGTTTTCTGGCTGAGTTTCTCGGCGAAGATCTGGTTAAAGCCGCGACGGTTGATCAGGTTGGTCAGGGCGTCGTAGTTGGCCACTTGCTGCAGCGACATGCGCGCCTGGTCGAGCTGGCTGAGCAAGGCATTGACCCGGCGCAGGTCGTGTTCCTTGCTCTGCAGTTTCTTGTCGGCCAGCGCGGCGCTGACCGCGCTGCCGAGTATCAACAGGGTGATCAACGCGACCGTCAGGCCCAACTGCATATGGCTGGTTTCGACCGCTATCGCCGGCGCGCTGCCTTCAGGCAAGACCAGGTGCAACGCGGCCATCCCGGTGAAGTGCATGCTGAAAATGCCGGCGCCGAGGATCAGCGCGGCGCTGTATTTGAGCATCTGATGAAACAGGCCGCTGCCTTCGCGAAGGTAACCCGCCACCCACAGCGCGGCGAAACTGGCGCCGATGGCAATGACCACCGACAGCGCAAACAGGCCGGGGTCATAGTAAGCGACGGCGCTCGACTGCATGGCCGTCATGCCGACGTAATGCATGCCGGCAATCCCCAGGCCGATGACGATGGCTGTTTTCAGGTACAGCACCAGGCTGGGGCGGGCCTCGCTCAGGGTGTGCATGGCCAGCCATGAGGCAAGCAGGGCGATCAGCAAGGAAAACAGGGTAATGGGCAGGTCGTACTGGATGTCGATCGGCGCTTGGAACGCCAGCATGCCAATGAAGTGCATGGCCCAGATGCCGCCGGCCAGGCAGGTGGCGCCGATCCAGCGCCACACCCGTTGCGAACGTGGATCTTCGGCGTGGCCCACCCGCTCGGCCATGTCGAGGGTGGCAAAACTGGCGGCGCAAGCGACCAGATAAGCCACCAGCACCAGCAAGGGATTGTGCGTGCAATCGAGGATGACCTGCCCGCTCTCCGGCAGCTCGGTAACAAACTGTAAACCAAGCCACTCCATAGCATGCCCCGTCTCTGAAGTCGTCCTTACTGCGTCGTCAACGCAGGCGAATGACTGGAGTATAGAGGCGGTTTCTGGGGTGAATGCGGTAGTGGCATATTGGCGCTAACGATTTCGGCATTAGCACCATAGCGTTTGGCACTAATAGAGTCAGGCGCTCTGGTCGAAAGGAATTTGCGCCCAGTCCGGTTGCAGCGGCGGCAGGCCGAAACGCGCCCGGGCCTTGTCGCAATCGACATTCTGTTCGCCGTTTTCCCATGACGACTCGAATTCGCGGCAGGGGCTGGAGCGCAATTCATAAATCGAGCATTTCACCTCGCTGCCGACTTCGCCGACCAACGCCGTGCAACGCGGCGATTTACAGTCGGTGCCGTTCATCGCCACCCGGCTCGGGCTGATCTGCGTGACCAGTTCATCGGGCACCGTGCCACCGGAGGAAGCGCATTCACCCCAGAAAAAAGACACACGAAAATGGGAACAACAGGCACCGCAATTCAGACACGGACTGACTTCGGACATGGGGAGGGCATCAAAGGGATTGATCGGCGAATCCGGACGGATCCGGCGGCTATTCTAGGCTTCGCCACGGACTTGGGAAGGGGGGCGTGAAACTATTTTTTTGTGCCAGGATTTTGCGGTAGAAGCCCCGGTTTTCGGGGGATTGCAGACTTATCAAGGGCTTACGTTTCGTTACAGTGGCATGGCCCGATATCAGGCAGACGAATGATCACAGACAGCTTCCGACGGGCTGACTAGATTGCAGGTTCCGGGCTCGGATGCGTTGGCAGTGAAGCCCTATAACAATAAAGAGACGGACCCATGCAGAACTCGACCCAAGCGGCGAATGCCTGGCGCATTCTGTTCCTGCTGTTTCTCGCCAACTTGTTCAACTTCTTCGACCGCACCATTCCGGCGATCATCATCGAGCCGATCCGTATGGAATGGCACCTCAGCGACTTTCAGCTGGGGATCGTCGGTACCGCATTCACCATTGTTTACGCGATTGCCGGGCTGCCCTTGGGGCGCATGGCCGACACCGGCTCGCGGCGCAAACTGATGGGCTGGGGCCTGGCGACTTGGAGTGCGCTGACAGCGGTCAACGGTCTGGTTGGCAGTTTCTGGAGCTTTTTGATCGTGCGCATGGGCATCGGCATCGGTGAGGCCAGCTACGCACCGGCGGCCAACTCGCTGATCGGCGATCTGTTCCCGGCGCATCGTCGGGCGCGGGCGATGGGCATTTTCATGCTCGGTCTGCCGCTGGGCTTGTTGCTCGCGTTTTTCACCATCGGCGCGATGGTCAAGGCGTTCGACAGCTGGCGGGCGCCGTTCTTTATCGCGGCAGTGCCGGGGCTGATCCTGGCGATTTTCATGTTCTTCATTAAAGAGCCGAAGCGCGGCGCGGCGGAAACCGTGCAGGTCTCGCAAGAGCGCGTCGACAGGCCGATCCGGCGGATTCTGGCGGTGCCGACCTTTCTGTGGCTGGTGATGGCCGGGTTGTGCTTCAACTTCGCGACCTATGCCTGCAACTCGTTTCTGGTGCCGATGCTGCAGCGTTATTTCCTGATGCCGTTGCAGGAAGCCGCGGTGGCGACCGGGGTGATTGTCGGCGTGACCGGGTTGGTCGGATTGACGCTGGGCGGCTGGATTGCCGACAAGATTCACCAGCGTGTGGCCAATGGGCGGCTGTTGTTCGCGGCGTTCAGCCTGATTATTTCGACACTGTGCACGGCGTGGGCGCTGCATGCCGGGCGTATCGAGATTGGTGTGTTTGTCGCGGTATTCAGTGTCGGTTGGCTGTTTGCCTACAACTTCTACACCTGCGTTTACACGGCGATTCAGGACGTGGTCGAACCGCGTTTGCGGGCGACGGCGATGGCGTTGTTCTTTGCCGGGTTGTATTTGCTGGGTGGTGGTCTGGGGCCGGTGGTGGTCGGTGGTTTGTCCGATCATTTTGCCCACACGGCGATGTTGTCGGCAGGGGCTGAGCAGATGACCGAGGCGTTCAAAGCGGTCGGGCTGCATGATGCGATGTACCTGATTCCGGTGGCGCTGTTTTTGACCATGGTGTTTCTGTTTCTGGCGGCGCGGTGTTTTGTGCGCGATGCGCAGCGGATGAAGGAGGGGCTGGTTGCAGTGGTTGAGCCAGAAGTTGCAGCGGCGACTGCCTAGCCGTCATCGCTGGCAAGCCAGCTCCCACAGTGACCGAGTCGTACACATAATTTGTTAACAACCCGAAACCTGTGGGAGCTGGCTTGCCAGCGATGAGGCCATCAGCATTGATCGTTCCCACGCTCTGCGTGGGAATGCAGCCGGGACGCTCTGCGTCCCTTTCCAGAGCTGGAACGCGGAGCGTCCCTTGAGGCATTCCCACGCGGAGCGTGGGAACGATCGGCCCGCATCGCTGCGGGCCTTGTTGTTTTCAGGGGGGGAGCAGGGCGGTTTAGCCTGCCACCAACACCCGAATCGCTTCCAGGCGCAACGCCGCTTTGTCCAGCATCGCCAGACCTTGCTCGCGCTGTTCACGCAACGCCACCAGTTCACTGTCACGTACGGTCGGGTTGACCGCTTGCAACGCGGTCAGGCGCGCCAGCTCTTCGTCGGTGTCGGCCGCCAGACGGCGACGGGCCTCGGCTACGCGCTCGGCGTGACGCGGGGCGATCTTGTCTTCACCGGCGTTGATCCGTGGCGTCAGCTGATCGCGCTGGGCCTGGATGAACTTGTTGGCGCTGGCGCGTGGCACGCTTTCCAGCTGATCGTTCAGCGTTTCAAACGAGACGCGAGCCGACAGGTCGTTGCCATTGGCATCCAGCAGGCAGCGCAGGGCGGCCGGCGGCAGGTAACGGCCCAATTGCAGCGAGCGCGGCGCCACCACTTCGCTGACATACAGCAGTTCCAGCAGCACGGTGCCCGGCTTCAACGCCTTGTTCTTGATCAGCGCGACGGCGGTGTTGCCCATCGAGCCGGACAGCACCAGGTCCATGCCGCCCTGCACCATCGGGTGTTCCCAGGTGATGAATTGCATATCTTCGCGCGACAGCGCCTGGTTGCGGTCGTAGGTGATGGTCACGCCTTCGTCGTCGCCCAGCGGGAAACTGGCGTCGAGCATCTTCTCGCTCGGTTTGAGGATCAGCGCGTTTTCCGAATGGTCTTCGCTGTCGATGCCGAACGCGTCGAACAGGGTTTCCATGTAGATCGGCAGGGCGAACTGATCGTCTTGCTCAAGGATGTCCTCGACCAGCGCTTCACCTTCGCCGGCGCCACCGGAGTTGAGCTCCAGCAGACGGTCGCGGCCGGTGTGCAGCTCGGCTTCCAGACGCTCGCGCTCGCTGCGCGCTTCGTCGATCAGCGCCTGCCACTCGCTGTCGTCGGCTTCTTCGAGCAGCGGCAGCAGGCGCGGGCCGAACTGATGCTGCAAGGCGTTGCCGGTCGGGCAGGTGTTGAGGAACGCGTTCAGCGCTTCGTGGTACCACTGGAACAGGCGCTCTTGCGGGCTGGTTTCCAGGTACGGCACGTGCAGTTCGATGATGTGCTTCTGGCCGATCCGGTCGAGACGACCGATACGCTGCTCGAGCAAATCCGGGTGCGACGGCAGATCGAACAACACCAGGTGGTGAGCGAACTGGAAGTTGCGACCTTCACTGCCGATTTCCGAGCAGATCAGCACTTGCGCACCGAACTCTTCATCAGCGAAGTACGCAGCAGCGCGGTCACGCTCAAGGATGTTCATGCCTTCGTGGAACACCGTGGCCGGGATGCCGGAGCGCACGCGCAGGGCGTCTTCCAGGTCCATCGCGGTTTCGGCGTGGGCGCAGATAACCAGCACTTTGGTGCGCTTGAGCATTTTCAGCTGATCGATCAGCCACTCGACACGCGGGTCGAATTTCCACCAGCGTTCTTCTTCGCTGGCGTCCGGCTGCGCCTGGAAGCTGACTTCCGGGTACAGCTCGGCGTGTTCGCCCAGCGGCAGTTCGAGGTATTCGTCCGGGCACGGCAGCGGGTACGGATGCAGCTTGCGCTCCGGGAAACCCTGCACGGCAGCGCGGGTGTTACGGAACAGCACGCGGCCGGTGCCGTGGCGATCGAGCAGTTCGCGCACGAGGCGGGCGCTGGCTTCGGTGTCGCCATCGTTGACCGCGGTCAACAGGGCTTCGCCTTCGTTGCCGAGGAAACCCTGAATGGTTTTGTGCGCTTTGGCTGAGAGACGGCCCTTGTCGAGCAGTTCCTGCACGGCTTCGGCCACCGGGCGATAGTTATCGCTCTCGGCGCGGAACGCGGCCAGGTCGTGGAAACGGTTTGGATCGAGCAGGCGCAGACGGGCGAAGTGGCTGTCCTGACCGAGCTGTTCCGGGGTGGCGGTGAGCAGCAGCACGCCCGGGATGACTTCGGCGAGTTGCTCGACCAGCGAGTATTCGGCGCTGGCTTTCTCTTCGTGCCAGACCAGGTGATGCGCTTCGTCGACCACCAGCAGATCCCAACCGGCGGCGAACAGAGCGTCTTGCGCCTTCTCGTCGTCGACCAGCCATTCCAGCGCGACCAGCGCCAGTTGGGTGTCTTCGAACGGGTTGGCGGCATCGCTTTCGATAAAGCGTTCTTCGTCGAACAGCGCAACTTGGAGGTTAAAGCGGCGGCGCATCTCCACCAGCCACTGGTGCTGGAGGTTTTCCGGGACGAGGATCAGCACGCGGTTGGCGCGGCCCGAGAGCAGTTGGCGATGGATCACCAGACCGGCCTCGATGGTTTTACCCAGACCCACTTCGTCCGCCAGCAGAACGCGCGGGGCGATGCGGTCAGCGACTTCACGGGCGATGTGCAATTGGTGCGCGATCGGTTGCGCACGCACGCCACCCAGGCCCCAGAGCGAAGATTGCAGCTGGCGGCTGGTGTGTTCGAGGGTGTTGTAACGCAGCGAGAACCACGCCAGCGGGTCGATCTGCCCGGCGAACAGACGGTCGCTGGCCAGACGGAACTGAATGAAGTTCGACAACTGGGTTTCCGGCAGGGTGACGGCTTCGTTCTGCCCATTGAGACCGTGATAGACCATCAGCCCGTCGACATCGTCGACTTGCTGCACGGTCATCTTCCAGCCTTCGAAATGGGTGATGCTGTCGCCCGGCGAGAATCGCACGCGGGTCAGGGGCGCATTCCGTAGCGCGTACTGGCGGGTTTCGCCAGTGGCCGGGTAAAGCACGGTCAACAAGCGGCCGTCCTGTGCCAGAACGGTGCCTAAACCAAGCTCTGCTTCGCTGTCACTGATCCAGCGTTGCCCCGGTTGATACTGCTGCGCCATGCTGCCTGACTCCCACCTTGAAAAAGCGGGCTATCTTAACGGAATGCGACCCTGAGGCCAAAGGAATACTGGGGTAGGAGCTGCCGAAGGCTGGGATCTTTTGATCTTGGGGAACACTTGGAATCGGTGTTGTCCCATTAAAAGATCGCAGCCTTCGGCAGCTCCTACAGGTGCCAAGTGCGTCACAGATTTGCGACGGATGGCTCAAGGCGCCTTTGCCGCAGCCGATAGCCTGCAGACAGGAGACCCTTTATATGTTGCCACCGATGCTCCCCTTGAGCGCTGTGCCGATCACTTCCCAGCAGGACCCGATCCGCCAGCGGCCGGACATTCCTCCGGTGGTGCCGGTGCAGGAAAGCTCCAACGAAAGCACGATTGATCTGCAAAATCGCGATCCGGAAGAGGATCGACTGATGGCGCGCGAAGAACAGCGCCGCCAGCAGGAGCGCGATCGTCGTCGTCGCGAAGCCGATGAAGACCCGGAAGAACATCTGGCGGTGCCTGGCACCGAACTCAATGCCGACAACACCGTGCCGGTGGTGCCGCTGATGGAAGACCAGCCGCGTCAGGGGTTGTGGGTCGATATCGAGATTTGACCGTTGTCGTTCACATGAATTGTTTTTCAGCGTTTAAGCCGGTGGCTGGTCAGCGCTGGCGTCTGGCTGCATTATTGGCGCAGGCCTGCCGGTGATGTGGCAGTTGTGATTCTTTCAAGCGATGTTCCGAACGCCATGAGCCAAGACGACAAACTGATCGACCTCAGCACTGAACGCGCCAAGCGGGTGCATGACATTAAAGAGAAGCGCCTGAACGAGGTGCGACAGGCTTTCGAGCAGGCCATGCCGCTGGGAAAAGCCAAGAAAAAGTCGAAGAACAAGCCGAAAAAGCGTTGATCTCCCCCTGCATCCGTTGATGCAGGTCAGTTATTTCCCCTCCTTTATCTCCCTTCGTTGCTGGCATTGATCCCGGTCAATTTGTGCGCCTGTGTGTTTGGTAACTTAGTCCCATCGCAGCAGAGCAGGGGCCAGGAGGCCAGTCATGTTTTTCGATAACGTGGTGTTTGCCGGGGTCCTGACTGTAGGGCTGATGGTTCTGTTTTTTGCAGGGTTTGGATTTTTTATCTGGAAGGACGCGAATAAGCGCAAGAAGTGATTCTTCTGGAGTGATGAGCACGCAAGGCATTTTGGGGCGACTTCGGTTGCCCCTTTTTTTTTGCCTTGGCGGCCTGTGGGCCGACCAGGCTTTGGGTTGTTTTGTGGGAATATCCGTTTTTTCGGGTGTTGCGGCTGGCGGTTTCGCCCTTACGGCGAGTCACCTTTTCCAAACGCCGAAAAGGTAACCGAAAAGGCTTGCTCCTACGTGCGGCCCGCTCGCTGGGGCTCGGGGTCCCTTCGTTCCGGGATCGATCCG
>NZ_AKJD01000086.1 GCF_000282515.1 Pseudomonas sp. GM80 | reverse complement strand
ATCTTTTGATCTTGTTTTTAAGATCAGGATCAAAAGATCGCAGCCTGCGGCAGCTCCTACAGTTAGACTGCCGATTCGCCCAAGGAGCCCCCTATGCTGATTGTTGCCGACGAAAATATTCCGCTGCTCGACGCTTTTTTTGCCGGTTTCGGCGAGATCCGCCGAGTGCCGGGCCGTTCCATCGACCGTGCGACGGTCGAGCAGGCCGACGTGCTGCTTGTGCGTTCGGTGACCCAGGTCAACCGGGCGCTGCTTGCGGGCAGCAAGGTCCGATTCGTCGGCACCTGCACCATCGGTACCGATCATCTGGACCTCGATTACTTTAATGAAGCCGGCATCACCTGGTCGAGTGCCCCCGGCTGCAACGCCCGTGGCGTGGTCGATTACGTGCTGGGCAGCCTGATGACGCTCGCCGAAATCGAGGGCGTCGATCTGACTCAACGCACCTACGGCATTGTCGGTGCCGGCGAGGTCGGCGGTCGGCTGATCAAGGTTCTGCAAGGTCTGGGCTGGAACGTCAAGGTCTGCGATCCGCCGCGTCAGGCTGCCGAGGGCAGCGATTTCGTCAGCCTCGAACAGATCATCGAGCAGTGCGACGTGATCAGTCTGCACACGCCGTTGACCCGCAGCGGTGATGGCGCGACCTGGCATTTGTTCGATCAGCAGCGTTTGCAGCAACTCAAGCCCGGCACCTGGCTGATCAACGCCGCGCGTGGCCCGGTGGTCGATAACGCTGCGCTGCGCAATGTCCTGCTGGAGCGTGAAGACCTGCAAGCGGTGCTCGATGTCTGGGAAGCCGAACCTGAAGTTGACGTCGCGCTGGCTGAGCTCTGCGTATTGGCTACGCCGCACATCGCCGGTTACAGCCTCGATGGCAAACAGCGCGGCACGGCGCAGATCTATCAGGCGTACTGTGAATTTACCGGTCAGCCCGCGAGCATCCAGCTCAGTGACTTGCTGCCAGCACCGTGGTTGTCGGAAGTTTCCCTGCACGGCGAGAGCGATCCGGCCTGGGCGCTGGCGATGTTGTGCCGTGGCGTGTACGACCCGCGCCGCGATGATGCGGATTTTCGTCCTAGTCTCGTAGGCAATGTGGCTGAGCAGCGTGCGGCGTTTGATGTGTTGCGCAAGCAGTATCCGGTGCGGCGCGAGATCGAGGGGCTGAAGGTGCGCATCGAAGGCGAATCACCGGCGTTGCAGCAGATTGTGGCGGCACTCGGCGCGGTGGCTGTTTAAAGACCGAGGTGGCTTCATCGCTGGCAAGCCAGCTCCCACAGGTTTCGCGGGTGTACTCGGACTTTGAGCACGACGAAAATCCTGTGGGAGCTGGCTTGCCAGCGATCGCTCCAACGCAAAGCTCAAGTGTTCAGACAGAAAAAACCCGGCCAAAAAGGGCCGGGTCAGGAAGACGCTGGCTACATCACTCTTGTTCGGCAGGCTTGACCAATCGCTTGTCCAGTTCGCTGCACGCTTGCTGGATCATGTCTTCAGTGATCGGTACTTCGCGGCCCTGTTCATCAATAATCGAGCAACCCAGAGTCTGGCCGGGTTTGGTGCGGATCACTTCAATCTTGTCATCGCTGCTGTATTGCAAGGACATGGCCTGTCTCCTCATCAGGTTGTGTACTCAGGTTAAAACCGCCACGTGACCGGGCTGTGACAACTCCCTGCGGTCTGTCGACAGCGGCATCTCCACTCAAACAGAAATGACCGCTGGTCTCAACCGAGACCTTAGACCGATAGCAACTATGGCCTAGTCTTTGGGGGCATATTTAACCTGACTCATTGTGATTTACAGAGTTCCACCCCATAGAAGGTTTAGGCTAGCCCTTTCATCAACACGGATGTGTACCTGAATGACCCCGAAGTTTTCCTCACGGCACCGTCGCGCCCTGCGCCTGACCAGTCGATTTCTGGCCCCTTACCGCTGGCAAGTCATTGGTGCGCTGCTGGCGTTGATCGTCACCGCTGCCGTCACATTGTCGATGGGGCAGGGCATCAAATTGTTGGTCGATCGGGGCTTCATGACCCAGTCGCCGCATCAGCTCAACCAGAGCATTGGCATCTTCATGTTGATGGTGCTGGGCCTGGCGGTGGGCACGTTCGCGCGGTTTTACTGGGTGTCATGGATCGGCGAGCGTTGTGTGGCCGATATTCGCCGCGAGGTGTTCAACCATCTGGTTTATCTGCACCCCGGCTTTTACGAGAACAACCGCAGTTCGGAGATTCAGTCACGGCTGACAGCCGACACGACACTGTTGCAATCGGTGATCGGTTCGTCGCTGTCGATGTTCTTGCGCAACCTGCTGATGGTCATCGGCGGCGTCATCCTTTTGTTCGTCACCAATGCAAAACTCACCAGCATCGTGGTGATTGCCTTGCCGTTCGTGGTTGCACCGATCCTGATTTTCGGTCGACGCGTACGCAACCTGTCGCGGTTGAGCCAGGACCGGGTCGCCGATATCGGCAGCTATGTGTCCGAAACCCTTGGCCAGATCAAAACCGTACAGGCCTACAACCATCAGGTGCAGGACGAGCGGCGTTTTGCGTCTACGGTCGAGGAGGCTTTCGACACGGCGCGCAAACGCATCTTCCAGCGCTCGTGGATGATCACCATGGTCATCGTGCTGGTGCTGGGCGCGGTGGCGGTGATGTTGTGGGTCGGCGGCATGGACGTGATTGCCGGGCGAATCACCGGTGGCGAACTGGCCGCTTTTGTCTTTTACAGCCTGATCGTCGGCAGTGCGATCGGCACCCTGAGTGAAGTGATTGGCGAACTGCAGCGCGCGGCGGGCGCAGCCGAACGGATTGCAGAGTTGCTCGGTTCCCAAAACATCATCCAGCCACCTGCTGCGGGGCTGGTAACCTTGCCGGAGCGGGTCACGGGTGAACTGCAGTTGCAGGATGTACGGTTCTCCTACCCGTCGCGTCCGGAAAGTTACGCGGTCAACGGTTTGAATCTGACGATCCGGGCCGGTGAAACACTGGCATTGGTAGGGCCGTCCGGTGCTGGCAAGTCCACGGTGTACGACCTGCTGTTGCGTTTTTACGACCCGCTGGAAGGGCAGATCCTCATCGATGGCGTGCCGCTGACCCGTCTCGATCCGCTGGATCTGCGTCGCCACTTTGCGTTGGTGTCTCAGTCGCCGGCGCTGTTTTTCGGCAGCGTTGAAGAGAATATTCGTTACGGCAATCCCGGAGCGACCCTGGAGCAGGTCAAGGAGGCTGCAAAAATTGCTCACGCCCACGACTTCATCGAAAAGATGCCCAATGGTTACCAGACCCATCTGGGCGACGGCGGGCTGGGCCTTTCGGGTGGCCAGCGCCAACGCCTGGCGATTGCCCGCGCGTTGCTCGTCGACGCACCGATCCTGCTGCTGGACGAGGCCACCAGCGCCCTCGATGCTCAGAGCGAACACCTGATCCAGGAAGCCCTGCCGAGCCTGATGCAGAACCGCACCACGCTGGTCATCGCCCATCGCCTGGCTACCGTGAAAAACGCCGACCGGATCGCGGTTATGGATCAGGGACAGCTTGTCGCTATCGGCACCCATCAGGAACTGATTGCCAGCAATCCGCTGTACGCGCGGTTGGCGGCGTTGCAGTTCAATGATGGAAAAGTCACGGCTGATCAACTCTGATGGGCATTGCTTGCATCGACGGATGATCAGCTATAGGCACCTGTAGGAGCTGCCGCAGGCTTTTGAATTAAAAATGCCCGCATGAAAATGCGGGCATTTTTTTAAGCAGGATCAAAAGATCGCAGCCTGCGGCAGCTCCTACAGGTTATTGGTCATCAAAGTAACGTTCGTGCCAATCCACCAGCGGCTGTGGTGAGTTGAGTTTCTGGCCGTAGATCACCGAGTACGACAGTACGTTTTGCACGTACTGGCGGGTTTCGTCGAACGGGATGCTTTCCACCCAGACGTCGAAACTCAGGTGATCAGCGCCACGCAGCCATTGACGCACTCGACCCGGGCCGGCGTTGTAGGCGGCGGAGGCGAGGACGCGGTTGCCGTTGAATTGGCTGTGAACCTGGCTCAGATAGGCGGCGCCGAGCTGGATGTTCTTGTCCGGATCGAGCACCTGCTGCGGCGAGGCCAGCGGGATGCTGAATTTGCGCGCGGTTTCCTTGGCGGTGGCAGGCATCAGTTGCATCAGGCCGCTGGCACCGACGCCGGAGCGGGCGTCGTCCATGAACGCGCTTTCCTGACGGGTAATGGCAAACACCCAGCTCGAATGCAGGCCGCGAACCTTGGCTTCACGCACGAGGGTGTCGCGGTGGGCCATCGGGAAACGAATGTCCAGATCGTCCCAGTATTGCGCCTGGCTGATGGTGCGAATCGCCGGGAAGTACCACTTCAGGTCATAAGCCAGTTTCGCCTGGGCAACCATTTCGTCGCGGTTGAAGTGACGGCTGACGTGGTACCACTCGCGGCGACCGTCAACGATCTGCCCACGGGCATGGAATTCCAGCGCGCGGCGAACGCCAGGGGTGTTGCGCACTTTGTTGATCAGCGCCTGGCTGAGCACCAGTGGCTTGTTGTTCAACGAGTACGGCGATTGCGAGCGGTCGGCGGCGAGAAAGCCGTAGAAATCACGTTCGCGCGCCAGATTTTTGTATAGGTTCTGCGCTTCCGGGTTCTGCGGTTGCGCCAGTTCCAGGCTGCGTGCCTGCCAGTAGCGCCAGCGGTTGGTGGTGGCCAGATCCTGCGGCAGACGTTTGGTCAGTTGATAGGCATCGTCCCAACGCGCCAGACGCAACAGCAGGCGCAAACGCCATTCGGAGACGGTGTTGTCACGCAGCTCCGGGTCGTATTTGGTCATCACGTCCAGTGCGCGGCTGTCGAAACGCCGGGCCAGGGTCAGGCCGATTTCCCGGGCGATCGCAACTTTCTCATCACGGGAGAAATGCATGCTGCTGGCATAACCGTCGAGCAGGGCCATGGCCTTGTCCGGATCCTGACGGGCGAGGCGGCGCAGGCCGAGGCTGACCACGTCAGACATTGGTTCATCCGCCGGGGTGAAGCGTGACGGCTGGTTGAGCAACTCGGGTTTCTGTGCGACATCGACCAGCAAACGACCGCGCGGGGCGAGGGTGGTCAGTCCGTTAACGAGGCTGTTGGCCAGCGGATAGTTGCGCGCCTGGGCGGCGAGTTTGGTGCGCTCCCAGCGTTTCTGTTCAGTCAGTTGGCCGTCAGCGGCCCAAATGCCGAACAGCGCGTCACACGCGGCGGGCTGCGATTTACCGGTCAGCCAGAGCTTGTCGGCGTTGGCATAGCCCTCGGCTTTCTTGTTGTGTGTGATCTGGTACTGCGCATTCAGGCAGTCCAGTTCGGTGAAGTTGAGTTTCGGGTCGTAATACTTGACGAAGGTCGCCCAATCGCCACGGTCGGCCAGCCAGCGCAACCAGCGCAGCTTCATCCAGTTGGCCTGGGGCAGGTCACCGTGCTCGGCGAGGAATTTTTCGATTTCCTCGTTGCTTGCGCTTTTCAGGCGCGCGGTCAATTCGTCGTAAGCCAGATACGGTTCCAGCGGGTAATCGGCCAGCGCCTGGCTGTAACGGAAATACGGGCCGGTATCACCCTTGGCCAGGGCGCGCTTGGCTTCATCGTAATACTGGCGTTGGGTGGACAGGTCCACCGCCTGGGCGGATTGAACGGCAGCGGCGGAAAGTAGCAAACAGGACAAAACACTGAAAAGGCGACTGCGCATGAGACATCCGGGCAGAGAAATCATGACAAGTGCCGACACGAATCAGCACTGAATTGTCTGTAGCTTAGCCTTTTGCCAGCAAGCGGCGAAAGCTTTGCCGGCCTCACAGCACAAGTTCGCAACAAATGTTGTGCAGAGTGCTTCGACAGACAAATTGCCGGCCTGTTGAAGCCCTAACTCAGGTAGAATGCGCGCCCGGTTTTTGGAGAAGCTCATGACCCTGCTCAAATTCAGCGATGTGTCCCTTGCGTTCGGCGCTATGCCGTTGTTGGACAAGGTATCCTGGCAGATCGCCCGTGGTGAGCGGGTGTGCATCATCGGCCGCAACGGCACTGGCAAGTCCAGCATGATGAAACTGGTCAAGGGTGACCAGAAGCCTGATGACGGCTCGGTGTGGCGTGCACCCGGTCTGAAAATCGGCGAATTGCCGCAAGAATTGCCAGTGGCCGACGATCGGACAGTGTTTGACGTGGTCGCTGAAGGCCTTGATGGCGTGGGCGCGTTGCTCGCCGAATACCATCACCTTGCACAGAACTGCGTCACTGAAGAAGACCTGAACAAGCTGATGCACGTTCAGCAAGATCTCGAAGCCCGTGATGGCTGGCGTTTGCAGACGCTGGTCGATAGCACCTTGAGCCGCCTGCAACTGCCGGCCGACAAGACCCTCGCCCAGTTGTCCGGCGGCTGGCGTCGTCGCGTGCTGCTGGCGCAGGCGCTGGTGTCCGAGCCGGATCTGCTGCTGCTCGACGAACCGACCAACCACCTGGACATCGGTGCGATTGCCTGGCTCGAAGAAGCACTGAAAGATTTCCAGGGCGCCGTGCTGTTCATCACGCACGACCGTTCTTTCCTGCAAAACCTCGCCACGCGCATCCTCGAGCTGGATCGCGGCGGCCTGATCGACTGGAACGGCGACTACGCCAGTTTCCTCGTGCACAAAGAAGCCGCGCTGGCCGCTGAAGAAACCGCCAACGCGCTGTTCGACAAGAAACTGGCCCAGGAAGAAGTCTGGATCCGCCAGGGCATCAAGGCGCGCCGCACCCGTAACGAAGGCCGCGTCCGCGCCCTGAAAGCCTTGCGCGTCGAGCGTAGTGAACGTCGTGAGCGCACCGGCAAGGCCAACATTCAGCTGGACACTGCCGACAAGTCCGGCAAGCAGGTGATGGTGCTCGAGAACGTGAGTTTCGCTCACCCGGGCGGCCCGTTCCTGATCAAGGATTTCTCGATGGTGCTGACGCGCGGCGACCGTATTGGTCTGCTTGGCGCCAACGGTACAGGCAAGACCACGCTGTTGAAACTGATGCTCAGCGGTCTGCAACCGACCAGCGGCAAAGTGGAAGAAGGCACGCGGATCGACGTGGCCTACTTCGACCAGTTGCGCCACCAGCTGGATCTGGAAAAAACCGTTATCGACAACGTCGCCGAAGGTCGCGATTTCATCGATATCGACGGTCAGAGCCGCCATGTGCTGAGCTACCTTGGCGACTTCCTGTTCAGCCCGCAGCGTGCCCGCACGCCGGTCAAGGCGCTGTCGGGTGGTGAGCGTGCGCGTCTGTTGCTGGCGAAACTGTTCAGCAAACCGGCTAACCTGCTGGTCCTCGACGAACCAACCAACGACCTCGACGTGGAAACGCTGGAGCTGCTCGAAGAAGTGCTGCTGACCTTCAACGGCACCGTGCTGATGGTCAGCCACGACCGGGCATTCCTCGACAACGTGGTCACCAGCACACTGGTCTTCGAAGGTGAAGGCAAGGTGCGTGAATACGTCGGCGGCTATCAGGACTGGATCCGTCAGGGCGGCTCGCCGCGTCTGCTGGGCGTGACCGAAAGCAAGTCGGGCAAGGCTGACTTGAATTCGGCAGTGGTAAAGGCTGAGCCGGCGCCCGTGGCTGCACCTGCCGATGCGCCTGCTGCCAAGAAGAAGTTGAGCTATAAGCTGCAGCGCGAGCTGGAAGCGTTGCCGGGCGATATCGATGCCAAGGAACAGCAGATCGCTGCCGTGGAAGCCGAAATGGCTGACGCCGGGTTCTATCAGCGTCCTGCGGCTGAGACTGCCAAGGTCATTGCCTCGCTTGAGCAGTTGCAGGCTGAGCTGGATGCTTTGATGGAGCGTTGGGCTGAGCTCGATGCCTGATTGATCCGGCAATAAAAAAGCCCGGCCTCATTTGCGTGAGGCCGGGCTTTTTGTAGGAGCTGCCGAAGGCTGCGATGGTTTGATCTTGTTTTTAAAACCAACGTCAAAAGATCGCAGCCTTCGGCAGCTCCTACACAAGGGTTAGCGTTTGACCAGGTGCACGGCAAGGACATCGCAAGGTGCGCCGTGCAGCACGTCATTCGCAGTGGAGCCGAGCAACAGCGCCAGACCATGACGACCATGGCTGCCGACCACGATCAGATCGCACGCTTGTTCCTTGGAGAAATGATGGATTTCCTGGCGTGGCTGGCCGTAGGTCAGGTGGCAATTGGCGCCTTCGAGTTCGGAATACTTGAGCTTCAGGCGCTCCAGGCGCTCCTTGGCCTGATCGAACTGCTGTTGTTGCAGTTGTGACAGATCCATCGGCACGTCGCCGCCAAACGCCATGGCCATTGGCTCGACGATATGCACCAGCGACAGCTTGGCGCCATTGCTCACGGAAAGCTCGCGGGCGCGGTGAATCACAGGGTCGCACTCTTCAGTCAAATCTACAGCGACCAGGATGTGGTGGTAGGGCATGAGGTGCTCCTCCTGAGGTTTCAATATTGTTAAGTATGGCTGGTTTCAAGCGCATTGGTTCCAAAGTGACACAATGCGCTCACCAAGAATGGGGAGTAGAGATATGACGGTCTGGTTGGTGGTGTCAATCCTGTTGGTGGTTTTAAGTCCGCTGGCATGGTTGCGCCCATCGCGCGCGCAAAGCGGCCGTATTGCCCTGCGCATGGAGGCGCGGCGCATTGGCCTGGCCATGCAACTGGCGCCTCAGGAATGGCCGCACTGGCTGTCGCAAGAGCCGCCGAGCCCGTGTGCGCAATACCATCGGCCGCGCCGTGGCAAACAACCCGCGTGCTGGACTTACTGGCAGAAATCGCCGGGTGTGTGGGTCAATCAATGGCAGGAGGTCTGCGAAGACCGCGCGCTGCTCAATCATTTCGAAAAGTTGCCGGGCAACGTTTTCAAAATTGAGGCGGATGCGCAGATGATTGCCTTGTATTGGGGCGAGAAGGGCGAAGCCACGGTATTGCAAGATATCGACGCCACGCTGAAAGCGCTGGCGTGACGCGCGGACTTTTCCCACTGCAATGGTGGGGAACGTCCGGCAGACGCGCAATAAAAAGCCCGACATGATTCATCGGGCGGGGTTGGCCAGGCAGGCCGGTAATTCTTTGCTGATGTGCCGGGTGCATTAAGTGCATTTCCCTGTAGTCCAGCCAGCGTAGCCCGTTAAACAGGGCTCGGCGTGAATTAGGGCGAATTTTCTAACTATTGATTCTATGAATGGCTTCACATGCAGACGCGTGTTGCTGGTCTTCGTGGTACGGAAATGACCGCAAAGTCGCATTTCAACCCGCATTTTGGGCGATTGACAATTGTCGGAAATTCCGTGAAGGTGACATACCCAAATCAAACGGGCGTATGAATTGAGCGTTTGTCTTACTGACCGCTCCTACAGAATCCCGACTATCGCGTTGGCGGGTGTGCCGGGTGGATTGGCGTCAGCATCGACGAAAAAGCGTCCTGCCGAGCCATTCGCCTGCGTCCGACGTGTACTGTTCAGCTTCCATATCGTGGAGATCAGTTGATGATTTACGAAGGTAAAGCCATCACGGTTAAAGCTCTTGAAAGTGGCATCGTCGAATTGAAATTCGACCTCAAGGGTGAGTCCGTCAACAAGTTCAACCGTCTAACCCTGAACGAACTGCGTCAGGCCGTAGACACCATCAAGGCAGATGCTTCGATCAAGGGCGTGATCGTCAGCAGTGGCAAGGACGTGTTTATCGTCGGCGCCGACATCACCGAATTTGTCGACAACTTCAAGCTGCCGGATGCCGAGCTGGTTGCTGGCAATCTCGAAGCCAACAAGATCTTCAGCGATTTCGAAGACCTCAACGTTCCGACCGTAGCGGCCATCAATGGCATCGCCCTGGGCGGCGGTCTGGAAATGTGCCTGGCGGCTGACTATCGCGTCATGTCCACCAAGGCCAAGATCGGTCTGCCGGAAGTCAAACTGGGCATCTACCCAGGCTTCGGCGGCACCGTGCGTCTGCCGCGCCTGATCGGTGCCGATAACGCCATCGAGTGGATTGCCTCCGGCAAGGAAAACCGTCCTGAAGACGCGCTGAAAGTCAGTGCCGTCGACGCTGTGGTTGCTCCAGAAAAACTGCAGGAAGCGGCACTTGAGCTGATCAAACGCGCCATCTCTGGCGAGTTCGATTACAAAGCCAAGCGTCAGCCGAAGCTGGATAAGCTCAAACTGAACGCCATTGAACAAATGATGGCTTTCGAAACCGCGAAAGGTTTCGTTGCCGGTCAGGCCGGCCCGAACTACCCGGCGCCGGTTGAAGCGATCAAGACCATCCAGAAAGCCGCGAACTTCGGTCGTGACAAGGCGCTGGAAGTCGAAGCCGCCGGTTTCGTCAAACTGGCCAAGACCTCTGCCGCGCAGAGCTTGATCGGTCTGTTCCTGAACGATCAGGAACTGAAGAAAAAGGCCAAGGCCTACGACGAAATCGCCAAAGACGTGAAGCAGGCTGCCGTACTCGGCGCCGGCATCATGGGTGGCGGTATCGCTTATCAGTCGGCCTCCAAAGGTACGCCGATCCTGATGAAGGACATCAACGAGCACGGTATCGAGCAGGGTCTGGCCGAAGCCGCCAAACTGCTGGTTGGCCGCGTTGATAAAGGTCGCATGACCGCTGCGAAAATGGCCGAAGTGCTCAACGCCATTCGTCCGACCCTGTCCTACGGCGACTTCGGTCACGTTGATCTGGTGGTCGAAGCTGTTGTCGAGAACCCGAAGGTCAAGCAAGCTGTGTTGGCCGAAGTCGAAGGTCAGGTCAAAGAGGACACCATCCTCGCGTCCAACACCTCGACCATTTCCATCAGCCTGTTGGCAAAAGCCCTCAAGCGTCCGGAAAACTTCGTCGGCATGCACTTCTTCAACCCGGTGCACATGATGCCGCTGGTGGAAGTGATCCGTGGCGAGAAGTCGAGTGAACTGGCTGTAGCTACCACCGTTGCCTACGCCAAGAAAATGGGCAAAAACCCGATCGTCGTCAACGACTGCCCGGGCTTCCTGGTCAACCGCGTTCTGTTCCCGTACTTCGGCGGTTTCGCCAAGCTGGTCAGCGCCGGTGTGGACTTTGTCCGTATCGACAAGGTCATGGAAAAATTCGGCTGGCCGATGGGCCCGGCGTACCTGATGGACGTGGTCGGTATCGACACCGGTCACCACGGTCGTGACGTGATGGCTGAAGGTTTCCCGGACCGCATGAAGGATGACCGTCGTTCGGCCATCGACGTGCTGTACGAAGCCAAGCGCCTGGGTCAGAAGAACGGCAAGGGCTTCTACGCCTACGAGGCCGACAAGAAAGGCAAGCAGAAGAAAGTCGCCGATCCGTCGGTGCTGGAAGTGCTCAAGCCGATCGTTTACGAGCAGCGCGAAGTCACTGACGAAGACATCATCAACTGGATGATGATCCCGCTGTGCCTGGAAACCGTGCGTTGCCTGGAAGACGGCATCGTTGAAACCGCCGCTGAAGCCGACATGGGTCTGGTCTACGGTATCGGTTTCCCTCCATTCCGTGGCGGTGCACTGCGCTACATCGATTCGATCGGTGTTGCCGAGTTCGTTGCCCTGGCTGACCAGTACGCTGATTTGGGCGCGCTGTACCACCCGACCGCGAAACTGCGTGAAATGGCCAAAACCGGCCAACGGTTCTTCGGTTAAGCGCCCCAACTTTTGAGCGAGAGTGAAATTTTATGAGCTTGAATCCAAGAGACGTCGTGATTGTCGACTTCGGTCGTACTCCGATGGGCCGCTCCAAGGGCGGCATGCACCGCAACACCCGTGCCGAAGACATGTCGGCACACCTGATCAGCAAATTGCTGGAACGCAACGTCAAGGTTGATCCGAACGAAGTCGAAGACGTGATCTGGGGCTGCGTCAACCAGACTCTGGAGCAGGGCTGGAACATCGCGCGCATGGCGTCGCTGATGACCCAGATCCCGCACACTGCTGCCGGTCAGACCGTCAGCCGTCTGTGTGGCTCCTCGATGAGCGCTTTGCACACTGCTGCGCAAGCGATCATGACCGGTAACGGTGACGTGTTCGTGGTTGGCGGCGTCGAGCATATGGGCCACGTGAGCATGATGCACGGTGTCGATCCGAACCCGCACATGTCGCTGTACGCGGCAAAAGCCTCGGGCATGATGGGTCTGACCGCTGAAATGCTCGGCAAAATGCACGGCATCACTCGCGAGCAGCAAGACGCTTTCGGCGTGCGTTCCCACCAGTTGGCTCACAAGGCCACCGTGGAAGGCAAGTTCAAAGACGAAATCATCCCGATGCAGGGCTACGACGAGAACGGTTTCCTGAAACTGTTCGACTACGACGAAACCATTCGTCCGGAAACTACCCTGGAAAGTCTGGCGGCCCTCAAGCCTGCCTTCAATCCAAAGGGCGGCACCGTGACTGCCGGTACTTCGTCGCAGATCACTGACGGTGCTTCGTGCATGATCGTGATGTCGGCACAGCGTGCGCAGGACCTGGGTATCCAGCCAATGGCGGTAATCCGTTCGATGGCAGTGGCGGGTGTGGATCCGGCAATCATGGGCTATGGTCCAGTTCCGGCGACACAAAAAGCGCTGAAGCGCGCGGGTCTTGGCATCAACGATATCGACTTCTTCGAGCTCAACGAAGCTTTCGCTGCACAGGCCCTGCCAGTGCTGAAAGATCTGAAAGTGCTCGACAAGATGAACGAGAAGGTTAACCTGCACGGCGGCGCGATCGCCCTGGGTCACCCGTTCGGTTGCTCCGGTGCCCGTATTTCCGGCACCTTGCTGAACGTGATGAAGCAGAATAGCGGCACCTTCGGGGTGGCCACTATGTGCATTGGTCTCGGCCAAGGCATCTCCACCGTCTTCGAACGCGTTTAAGCGTCTCGTTGATGGAAGCCGGGGCCAAGTGCCCCGGTTTTTGTTTTTGTGGATTTATTTTTGTTTTTATTTTGAAAAAATTTGAGTGAGGGCCAAAGCATGCCGATACAACCTGGGCTCTACCAACATTACAAAGGTCCGCAGTACCGTGTTTTCAGTGTCGCACGGCATTCGGAAACCGAAGAAGAAGTGGTCTTTTACCAAGCCCTGTATGGCGATTACGGCTTTTGGGTGCGCCCTTTGAGCATGTTTCTCGAGTCGGTTGAGGTTGACGGCGAGCAGGTGCCACGCTTTGCTTTGGTGCAAGCCGAACCGAGCCTTTTTTCCAAGGCATAAGGCGAGTGCGCACAGAATCCTGTGCTTGACCTCACCTTGTATCAACTATATATAGCGGTGCCGCGTCAGGCGCCAACCGCCTTTCACTTCTAGAATTCAGGAATTTTCTGATCCATGGGCAAATCGCTGGTCATTGTGGAATCCCCGGCTAAGGCCAAGACCATCAACAAGTATCTGGGTAACCAATACGTGGTGAAGTCGAGTATCGGCCATATTCGAGACCTGCCCACCAGCGGTTCGGCTAGCGCCAGCAAAGAGCCAGCCGCCAAGCGCGGCAAGGCAGCTGCGGGCGAAGGTCCGGTGCTCTCGCCGAAAGAGAAAGCGCGCAAGCAGCTGGTCTCGCGTATGGGTGTCGATCCCGATCATGGCTGGAAAGCCAAGTACGAGATCCTCCCGGGCAAAGAGAAGGTCATCGAAGAGCTGCGCCGGCTCGCCAAAGATGCTGACACCATCTATCTCGCAACCGACTTGGATCGCGAGGGGGAAGCCATTGCCTGGCACCTGCGCGAAGCCATCGGTGGTGACGACAGCCGCTACAAGCGCGTGGTGTTCAACGAAATCACCAAGAAGGCGATTCAGGAAGCGTTCTCCAAGCCGGGCGAGCTGGACATCGATCGTGTCAACGCTCAGCAGGCGCGTCGTTTCCTCGACCGCGTTGTCGGTTACATGGTCTCGCCGCTGCTGTGGGCGAAGATCGCCCGTGGCCTGTCCGCTGGCCGCGTGCAATCTGTAGCTGTGAAGCTGGTCGTAGAGCGTGAGCGCGAAATTCGAGCGTTCAACCCGGAAGAGTACTGGGAAGTGCATGCCGATCTCGGCACCACCAAAGGCTCGACCGTGCGATTCGAAGTGGCCCGCGAGAAAGGCGAAGCCTTCAAGCCACTGAACGAAGCTCAGGCTACGGCCGCGCTGGAGAAGCTCAAAGCTTCCAGCTACAGCATCGTCAAACGCGAAGACAAGCCAACCAGCAGCAAGCCGTCGGCGCCGTTCATCACGTCCACTTTGCAACAGGCTGCGAGCAACCGCCTGGGCTTTGGCGTGAAGAAAACCATGATGATGGCCCAGCGTTTGTACGAAGCTGGCTACATCACTTATATGCGTACCGACTCGACCAATCTCTCGGCCGATGCCGTGACGATGGCGCGTGCTTATATCGAAGACGAGTTCGGCAAGAAGTATCTGCCGGAAACGCCAAACGTCTACAGCAGCAAGGAAGGCGCACAAGAGGCTCACGAAGCGATTCGTCCGTCCGACGCCAACACCATTCCAAGCAAGCTGGCGGGCATGGAGCGTGATGCAGAGCGTCTCTATGAGCTGATCTGGCGCCAATTCCTCGCTTGCCAGATGCTGCCAGCCCAGTACCTGTCGACCACCGTCAGCGTCGGCGCTGGCGATTTCGAGCTGCGTGCCAAAGGCCGCATCCTCAAGTTCGACGGTTACACCCGCGTCATGCCGCAGATCGCCAAACCAGGCGATGACGACGTTCTGCCAGATATGGCGCAGGGCGACGTGATGAAGCTGATCAAGCTTGATCCGTCCCAGCACTTCACCAAGCCGCCGGCGCGTTACTCCGAAGCGAGCCTGGTGAAAGAAATGGAAAAACGTGGCATCGGTCGTCCTTCGACTTATGCGGCGATCATTTCGACCATTCAGGATCGCGGTTACGTGACCCTGCACAACCGTCGTTTCTACTCGGAAAAGATGGGCGACATCGTTACCGAGCGTCTGTCGGAGAGCTTCTCGAACCTCATGGACTATGGCTTCACCGCCGGCATGGAAGAGAACCTCGATGACGTTGCACAGGGCGAGCGCGACTGGAAAAGCGTGCTGGACGAATTCTACGGCGACTTCAAAAAGAAACTCGAAGTAGCCGAGAACCCGGACAACGGCATGCGTGCCAATCAGCCGGTGATGACCGATATTCCGTGTACCACCTGCGGTCGTCCGATGCAGATACGCACCGCATCGACTGGCGTGTTCCTCGGTTGCTCGGGCTACAGCCTGCCACCGAAAGAGCGCTGCAAGGCCACCGTCAATCTGGTACCGGGCGACGAAATCGCTGCGGACGACGAAGGTGAATCGGAATCGCTGGTGCTGCGCGGCAAGCATCGTTGCCCGATCTGCAGCACGGCGATGGACGCTTACCTGCTCGACGAGAAGCGCAAGCTTCACATCTGCGGTAACAACCCCGATTGCGCAGGCTACGAAATCGAAGAAGGCAGCTATCGCATCAAGGGCTACGAAGGTCCGAGCCTGGAATGCGACAAGTGCGGCAGCGAGATGCAACTCAAGACAGGCCGATTCGGCAAGTTCTTCGGTTGCACCAACCCTGAGTGCAAGAACACCCGCAAACTGCTGAAGAGCGGTGACGCGGCGCCGCCGAAGATGGATCCGGTGAAGATGCCTGAGCTGAAATGCGAAAAGGTCAACGACACCTACATCCTGCGCGACGGTGCCTCCGGTCTGTTCCTGGCGGCGAGTCAGTTCCCGAAAAACCGCGAGACTCGTGCTCCGCTGGTGATCGAGATTGTGCCGCACAAGGACGAAATCGATCCGAAGTACCACTTCCTCTGCGACGCTCCGAAGAAGGATCCTGATGGTCTGCCAGCGGTCATCCGCTACAGCCGCAAGACCAAGGAGCAATACGTGCAGACCGAAGTCGACGGCAAGCCTACCGGTTGGAAAGCTTACTACGACGGCGGCAAGTGGACCGTTGAAGACAAGCGCGCAAAAGCCAAGGCTGAGTAAGCGTTAGTCCGGCACTGAAAAGGCCGCATGCGAACCCTCGGGTTTTCATGCGGCCTTTTGGTTTTCTGCTTGCGGTGGGATCGGCTGATCCACGACACTGTCCGGCCTGTGTGAAGCAATTATTTCGTTGTGGAGAGCGCCGTCATGGCTCACGAACTCTATACCCGTACCAATCAGAAGATCTATTTCGCCGGCCTGTCGCTGGAAGCCCTGGCTCGTGCTGAAGAGGGGCGGGCGATGAATTCCCTGGCGCTGATTCAGGCCGGTCGTGAATCGGCGTTGTTTCACCTCTACGGCGCTCTGTTGGGGCTTTGCCATGAGATCGCGGGCTTCTATCGTCTGCCCCAAGCCAGCGCGCCCCGGGCTGAGGCGTTGCTGGCGCGCGAAGTGCTGGAGTCGATTGCGATTCCCGAGCTGGCCGAAATGATTGAACTGGCGGGTAACTCGGAAACCTGGCTGGCAAAACTGCTGGCTGCACATTCAGCGCTGTTTCAACCACCGCGGGTGCCGCACAAGGCCAAGGGCGATGTGACACAGCCACTGATTCAGGCGATTAATCTGGACGAGGAAGAGGCGCCAGATGAGCTGAGCCGAGAGGAGTTGGAGAGCTGGCGGCAGAACCTCAAAGGCCTGGCGCTGCGTTTTCGTGAGGGGCTGAACGAGTGCTGAGGATGATTGACACGGTGGCAATCTGAAACATGCTGCTGGTCAAGATCCCGAGCGAAGCCTGAATGATGTCTATATAATCCCTGCCTTTCGTGGAGAACAGACCTATATGCCAACGTCCTTTCTAGAAATTGTCGAGTTACCAGACGGCCGAATCGAACTGCGCAGGGCTGAGGACGAAGGTTCTTTGGTGACTCTGGATTTCTCCGAGGATGCCAAGACTTTCCTTCAAGGTCAGCATGTGGAAATCGCCAAGGCGATGTTGAGCGTCGGCGTGCAGATGGCAGGCCGGATGATCGAAGGTGAGTTTGATAAGGAAGAGGGGCCGCGGGTTCTTCACTGATCCCCGCCTGCATTTCGTTTTTATCGTTACCGCTTCAGATCGGCTTCTCTGTCCCTGGAGAAGCCCTGCGCTTCACACAGCGCACGTTACTCGTCAATCAACCCAATCGAATGTTCAGGCTCTGAGCGTCGCCCGTGCGTGCAGCGCTGATCAGCTGTTGCCGTGAACCTGCGTTCAGCGGGTTGAGCCAGGTCACCACCGTGTGGCTGCGGCCCAGGCGTAATGCCTCGCACGCCAGTTGTTGAGCGCTTTGAGTGCCGCGCGGGTGCAACAGCAAGATGCGCTCGCGGTTCAGGCCAGCATCGCGCAACCAGGTTTGAGTCAAGCTGGCCGGTGGCGCAATCAGCGTCAGCCAGCGAGCATCCTGGTCCTCGCTCAGTTCGCGAAGGATCGGGGCAAGCAGGTTCAGGCAGTTCCCCGCCGCACCACGCAGTGACAGCTCACTGAATACTTCAGGTTCGGCAGTCCACGGGCGCTCGACCACTTCTTTGAGGGTTGGCGCCATCGGTTGTGCCAGAAACGCTTCGAATAAAGGCAGTTGTGTTTGCTGAGGTGTGTGTGGGAACTGCATAGAGCCTCCTTTAGCGGCGGATAACGCCGACACTCAAGCCTTCGATCACCAGTTCCTGATCTTTCAGGTCGACTTCGATAGGGGCGAACTCAGGGTTTTCGGCCATCAGCCAGACCTTGCTGCCTTCGCGCTTGAAGCGTTTGACGGTCACTTCGTCGCCGATACGTGCAACGACAACCTGACCATTTCGCGCTTCGCGGGTGGTGTGGACGGCAAGAAGGTCGCCATCGAAAATGCCGATGTCCTTCATGCTCATGCCGTGCACGCGCAACAGGTAGTCGGCACGAGGGTGGAAGAAGGTTGGATTGATGTTGCAGGATTCTTCGATGTGCTGCTGGGCGAGAATCGGTGCACCGGCAGCCACACGGCCGATGATCGGCAGGGTGGAGTCATCAGCCTTGGCTTCAAAGCCAGGGATGCGAATGCCGCGAGAGGCACCTGGAGTCATCTCGATGGCACCCTTGCGAGCCAATGCCTTGAGGTGTTCTTCGGCCGCGTTCGGCGACTTGAAGCCCAGTTCCTGAGCGATTTCCGCGCGGGTCGGCGGGTAGCCGTTGTCTTCGAGGCAACGTTTGATAAAGGCCAGAATCTCGGCTTGGCGTGGCGTCAGCTTTAGCATATTGATCGCTCTGTCTTTTTATACAGTGACTGGGATTATATACAGTGAAGCGGTCTTGGCAATGCCCGTTTTTTTGCACGCCGCCAGACGGTCGGCAGGTGTGCTTATTAATGCGGCGGGCATGTGTGGTTAAATAGCTGACCGACCATTCCCAAAACGAACCGGCAGGCTTGACAACGCACAGGCTGAAACGTATGTTTCAAACAAGTGTTTGTCAGGCGGAGTAGCCATGGCCCAGTCGGAAACCGTTGAACGCATTCTTGATGCTGCCGAGCAGTTGTTCGCGGAGAAAGGTTTCGCTGAAACCTCATTGCGTTTGATCACCAGCAAGGCTGGCGTCAACCTGGCAGCAGTGAACTATCACTTCGGCTCGAAGAAAGCCCTTATTCAGGCAGTGTTCTCACGCTTCCTCGGGCCGTTCTGCATCAGCCTCGATAAAGAGCTGGAGCGCCGTCAGGCCAAGCCTGAAAACAAGCCGACCCTGGAAGAACTGCTGGAAATCCTCGTCGAGCAAGCGCTCGTGGTGCAGCCACGCAGCGGCAACGATCTGTCGATCTTCATGCGTCTGCTCGGCCTCGCGTTCAGCCAGAGTCAGGGCCACTTGCGCCGGTATCTGGAAGACATGTACGGCAAGGTGTTCCGTCGCTACATGCTGCTGGTCAACGAAGCAGCGCCACGGATTCCGCCGATCGAGTTGTTCTGGCGCGTGCACTTCATGCTCGGTGCTGCCGCGTTCAGCATGTCCGGCATCAAGGCATTGCGCGCGATTGCCGAGACCGATTTCGGCGTCAACACCTCCATCGAACAAGTCATGCGCCTGATGGTGCCGTTCCTCGCCGCAGGCATGCGCGCCGAAACCGGCGTTACTGACGCGGCGATGGCGACGGCGCAGTTGCGCCCGCGTAGCAAATCGACACCGGTTGCCGCCAAGGTTTAACCGTACACGGGTGGGCGCGGCAGCTTGTATCCGCTAAGCTAGCCGCCCATGCCGACTCTCGTTGTGAACCCGATCTCGATAGAAATTGCCGACCTGCCGAGCCTTGCTCACGGTAGCGATTTGCTGCGGATCGGGTTTTTCGTTTTCAAGGAATCTCTATGACTGCTGGCCTGCAAGGCTCGTTGATGGTGGACGTCGCCGGTACCTGGCTGACGGCTGAAGATCGCCAATTATTGCGTCAGCCCGAGGTGGGCGGCCTGATCATTTTCGCGCGCAATATCGAACATCCGCGTCAGGTGCGTGAACTCAGCGCGGCGATCCGCGCGATTCGCCCAGACCTGCTGCTGGCGGTGGATCAAGAGGGCGGTCGCGTGCAGCGCTTGCGCCAAGGCTTCGTACGCCTGCCGGCGATGCGCGCTATCGCCGACAACCCAAATGCCGAATACCTCGCCGAGCAGTGCGGCTGGATCATGGCCACTGAAGTGCTGGCGGTCGGTCTCGACCTGAGTTTCGCCCCGGTGCTTGACCTGGACTACCAGCGCAGCGCCGTGGTGGGCACCCGTTCATTTGAAGGTGATCCAGAGCGTGCCGCACTGCTCGCGGGAGCCTTTATCCGGGGCATGAACAGCGCCGGCATGGCCGCCACCGGCAAGCATTTCCCCGGTCACGGCTGGGCTGAAGCCGATTCGCACGTGGCGATCCCGAATGACGAGCGCAGCCTCGACGAGATCCGTGCCAACGACCTCGTGCCGTTCGCCAAACTCAGTAAACAACTGGCCGCGATCATGCCGGCGCACGTCATCTATCCGCAGGTTGATTCGCAGCCCGCCGGTTTCTCCCGGCGCTGGTTGCAGGACATCCTGCGCGGCGAATTGCAGTTCGATGGCGTGATCTTCAGCGATGACCTGTCGATGGCCGGCGCCCATGTGGTCGGCGACGCCGCCAGTCGCATCGAAGCTGCACTGACTGCCGGTTGCGACATGGGCCTGGTGTGCAACGACCGCGCCGCTGCCGAACTAGCCCTCAGCGCCGCGCAACGGATGAAGGTCAAGCCCTCCGCCCGAATTGCGCGCATGCGCGGTCAGGCCATTGCCAGCACCGAATATCGCCAGGATCCGCGCTGGCTCACCGCTATCGGCGCGCTCAAAGACGCTCAACTGATCGATTAAGGATTTTTCGCTATGACCGTTTACGCAATCATCGGTGGCACCGGCCTGACCCAGCTCGAAGGCTTGACCATTCGTCAATCGCTGGCGGTGGACACGCCCTACGGCGCGCCATCGGCCGACGTACAGATTGGCGAATACGCCGGCAAGGAAGTGCTGTTCCTCGCCCGTCACGGCCATCCGCATCGCTTCCCGCCGCACAAGGTCAACTACCGCGCCAACCTGTGGGCGCTGAAGCAAGCGGGTGCCGAAGCGATTATCGCAGTGAATGCCGTGGGCGGGATTCATCCTGCGATGGGCACCGGGCACTTTTGCGTGCCGCATCAGATCGTCGACTACACCAGCGGTCGCGAGCACAGCTTTTTCGCTGATGACCTGGAACACGTCACCCACATCGACTTCAGCTTCCCCTACAGCGAACCGCTGCGTCAGCAATTGATCGCCGCGGTGGCGGCTGAAGGCTGCGATTACAGCGATCAGGGCGTTTACGCCTGCACCCAAGGCCCGCGTCTGGAAACCGTGGCCGAGATCGTGCGTCTGGAGCGTGATGGCTGCGACATCGTCGGCATGACCGGCATGCCGGAAGCGGCATTGGCCCGCGAGCTGGATCTGGAATATGCCTGTCTGGCGCTGGTGGTGAACCCTGCGGCGGGCAAGACCACCGAAGTGATCACCATGGCCGAGATCGAGCAGGCGCTGCATGACGGCATGGGCAAGGTGAAGTCGACGTTGGCGCGGGTGTTGGCCAGCTAAGGGCCGCCAATGAGCATTTTCATCGAACAGCTCAAGTCATTGGCCTGGACTCAGGAATTCACTAGCACCGCGCTGGCCAAGGCTCGGGCTTATGCCGCCGAGGACCGGGTAGAGATCATCGAGATCGATGGCAGAAAGATCGAGGCGTTTTGCGTCGGTTCGCAAGATCAGGCGTATGAACAAATCATTTACCTGTCTGAAGATCGGCTAGGTTCCGTCTATTTGCGTTGCCTGTGCACCTGTCCTGTCGCTATCGACTGCAAGCATTGCGCTGCGGTGCTTTATCACCTGCAGGGCAGTGATCATAGTGCGTCTGAAAGTGATGCACAGATCCCGCTGGGTCGGGCGCTGGAACATTGGCTTTCGACAATTCCGGTGCCGGCCAAGCCCGCAGTAGAAGGCGCGCAAACCGCAGGCACGCGCCTGTTTTACAAGGTCAAGCCAACGTCAGTCAGCGGCAAGTGGCTGCTCGATATTTTCAAGGTCTCCCAGCTCAAGAGCGGCGAGTTACGCGAAGTCAAACCGATGTATTCGCTGGCGGAAATGCTCATGCGTCAACCCGGCTACCTGTCCGAGCTGGATCTGCGCGTCGCCAGGCTGCTGGTTGCCATGCACTCTCACCACGCCTATTACAGCGGCTATCCGCTGGAAGGCAGCAGCGGCGCCGAACTGCTGGAAATGCTCCTGCGCACCTCGCGGCTGTTCCTCGATTTCGAGGATCTGCGACCGTTGGTGCCGGGCGCGAAGCGCATCGGTCAGTTCGCCTGGGCCGAGCAGGCCGACGGCGGTTTCCGCGCGCAGTGGAGCAGTGCCGAGGCTGCGCAGGAAACTGTGCTGGCGCTGGAGCCGCTTTATTACCTGGATCGTGAACAGCGGCAGATTGGCCCTCTGTTCAATGAGCTGGAAGAAAAACTGGCCAGCCATTTGACTCTGGCGCCGGACATTCCGGCGCGTCAGGCCATGCAGTTCAGCCATCGCATGAGCGCCGCGACGAGAATCCCGCCGCCACACCAACTGACCGAACGAATCATCGACGACGTACTACCGCAGCCACAACTGACTCTCGTCAGCGGTCGGGAGCGCTCGCGCTGGGAATACGTTCTGGAGCACCGCGCTGCCCTGGTGTTTACCTACAACGGCCAGCCGACGGTGGATCGCAACCCGGAAGTAATGATCCTCAACGGTACCGAAACCCAGCGCATTCAACGCCAGCCTGCGATGGAAAAGAAACTGCGCCAGATCCTGCAAAAGCTCGGTTTCAAAAAAGCCACGCGCAAGAGCTCGCTGGATCGTCCCGGCGAGATGTTCACGTTGCCGGATGATTCCGCCTGGCTCGGGTTTATGCACGAAGGGCTTGCCACGTTGCGCGCCTCGAACTGGGAAGTGGAGATGAGTCCCGGCTTTCATTTCAATGTGCAACCGGTTGAGCATTGGTACGCCGAGGTCGAAGAAGAGGCTGGGCATCAGTGGTTTGACTTGCAGTTGGGTATCGTCGTCAATGGCCAGCGATATAGTTTGCTACCAATCCTTCTGCACTTGTTGCGCACCCAGCCGCGCTTGCTTGACCCGGTCAATCTGGCACAACGCAGCGATGACGAAAAACTCCTGATCGAACTGAAACCCAGCGGTTTTGGTGACTCTTCGGGCGCCAAGGTCGCGCTGCCGCTGAGTCGGGTCAAGCCGCTGATGGCCACGCTGGGCGAGTTGTACTTGGGCGGTCATCAGGGCGATGCACTGCGCTTGAGTGTCCCGGACGCCGCGCGCTTGAGTATGCTCGATGGCGTGCCGCTGGATTGGCAGGGGGGCGAGCGGCTGCGCACCTTCGCCAAGCGATTGCAGAATTCCAGTCACACCCACGTCGTTGCGCCGGCCGGTCTTAACGCGCAATTGCGCCCGTATCAGCTCGAAGGCCTGAACTGGATGCAGACCCTGCGCGAGCTTGAGGTCGGCGGCATTCTGGGCGATGACATGGGGCTGGGCAAAACCCTGCAAACCCTGGCGCATCTGCTTACGGAAAAACACGCCGGTCGCCTTGATTGCCCGGCTCTTGCGGTGATGCCGACCAGCCTGATTCCCAACTGGCTCGACGAGGCCGAGCGTTTCACCCCGCAGTTGAGAGTATTAGCGCTGCACGGCACTGGGCGGCAAAAGGATTTCGCTAATCTGGCCGAGTACGATCTGGTGCTGACCACTTACGCGTTGCTGCCGAGGGATCTCGAGGTTCTGCAGCCGCAGCTGTGGAGCGTGCTGATTCTCGACGAAGCGCAGAACATCAAAAATCCGATCAGCAAAGCGGCGCAAGCCGCGCGTGATCTGCAAGCCCGCCAGCGCTTGTGCCTGAGCGGCACGCCATTGGAAAACCACTTGGGCGAGCTGTGGTCGCAGTTTCATTTCCTCATGCCCGGTTGGCTTGGCGACAGCAAATCCTTCAATCGCGATTACCGCACGCCAATCGAAAAGCACGGCAATGTTCAGCGCATGCAGCACCTGACAGCGCGCATCAAACCCTTTTTACTGCGCCGCAAAAAGGATCAGGTCGCCACCGAACTGCCGCCGAAAACCGAAATCGTGCATTGGGTCGATCTCAGCGACGGCCAGCGCGATGTCTATGAAACCGTTCGCGTGGCGATGGACAAAAAAGTCCGTGACGAAATTGCCCGCAGTGGCGTGGCGCGCAGTCAGATCATCATTCTCGATGCCTTGCTCAAACTGCGGCAGGTTTGTTGCGACTTGCGTCTGATCAAGATGCCGCTGACGGCGAAGGCACTGCGCTCCGGCAGTGGCAAACTGGTCAGTTTGATGGAGATGCTCGAAGAGCTGCTCGGCGAAGGTCGCAGGATCCTGCTGTTCTCGCAGTTCACCTCGATGCTGGCCTTGATCGAGGAAGAACTGCAGCAACGTGACATTGCCTATTCGCTGCTGACCGGTGAAACCACGGATCGGCGCACGCCGGTGAAGGATTTTCAGGGCGGCAAGGTGCCGTTGTTTCTGATCAGTCTCAAGGCCGGGGGTACTGGTTTGAATCTGACCGCAGCGGACACGGTGATCCACTTCGACCCTTGGTGGAACCCCGCAGTGGAGAATCAGGCGACGGATCGTGCGTATCGAATCGGGCAAAACAATCCGGTGTTCGTTTACAAGCTGATCGCTCGCGGCACGGTAGAGGAGAAAATCCAGGCGTTGCAGCAGGAGAAAGCAGCGTTGGCCGGTGCGGTGCTTGAAGGTGGGACGACGGGTGGCTGGAAGCTGGAGCAGAGTGACATCGAAGCGCTGTTTGCGCCGTTGCCTGTTGCCAAGGGCTGAGCCCTAAGTAATAGAGCAATGTCTGATGGCCCCATCGCTGGCAAGCCAGCTCCCACAGCGTTGTGAGTCGTACACAAAACTGTGTTCCAACTCGATACCTGTGGGAGCTGGCTTGCCAGCGATGGCTATCTAACAGACAAAAAAGGTCTCAACGCTTCTCGAGCTTGTCCGGCAACGGCGCAAACAGCGCTTCAATATCATCACTCTGCAACTTCCAGTCCCCAGCCTTGCGCCCATCCAGCACGCCCGCCGCCAGGTCGGATTTTTCCTTTTGCAGGTGCTGAATCTTCTCTTCTACCGTGCCTCGGGCAATCATTTTGTAAACGAATACCGGCTTCTCCTGACCAATCCGGTACGCCCGATCCGTCGCCTGATTCTCGGTCGCCGGGTTCCACCACGGGTCGTAGTGAATCACCGTGTCCGCTTCCGTCAGGTTCAAGCCAACACCGCCGGCCTTCAAGCTGATCAGAAAGATCTGACGCTTGCCGCTCTGGAATTCCTTCACCGGTGTACGCCGATCGCGGGTCTGGCCGGTCAACAACGCGTAGGAAACGTTACGTTTTTTCAGCTCGTCTTCGATCAATGACAGCATCGAGGTGAATTGCGAGAACAGCAGAATCCGCCGTCCTTCCTCGAACAACTCCTCAAGCATCTCCATCAAGCTGTCGAGCTTGCCGGACGTGCTGCCGCGAGCGGGCAGGGTGGCGTCGTTGACCAGGCGCAAATCACAGCAAACCTGACGCAGCTTCAACAGCGCCTCAAGAATGATGATCTGACTGCGCGCCACGCCTTTGCGGGTGATTTCGTCGCGGACTTTCTTGTCCATCGCCAAACGCATGGTTTCGTACACATCGCGCTGCGCTTCGTTGAGATCGACCCAATGGATGATCTCGGTTTTCGGCGGCAGCTCGGTGGCGACCTGCTCTTTGGTGCGGCGCAGCAGGAACGGTTTTATCCTACCGTTGAGGTGCTGAAGTCTGACTTCACTGCCGCGCTTTTCAATCGGCACACGGTAATCGGCGTTGAAGCTTTTCACGTCGCCGAGCCAGCCCGGCAGCAGGAAGTGAAACAGCGACCACAGCTCACCGAGGTGGTTTTCCAGGGGCGTACCGCTGAGGCACAGGCGCTGACGTGCATTAAGCTCGCGCGCGGCTTGAGCGGCTTTGCTGTTCGGATTTTTGATGTACTGCGCCTCATCCAGCACCAGTACATGCAGCGGCTGCTTGGCCAAACGTTCGACGTCTTTGGGCAGCAGCGCGTAGGTGGTGAGGATCAGGTCGAAATCGGCCAGATTATCGAAATGCTTTTTACGAGTGGCGCCGTACAGCGCGACCACTTTCAGCTGCGGCGTGAAGTGTGCCGCCTCATCCAGCCAGTTCGGAATCAGACTGGTCGGCATCACCACCATGCACGGGCGATCGAGGCGCCCGGCGATTTTCTCACTGAGAATATGCGCCAGGGTCTGTAGGGTTTTACCCAAACCCATGTCATCCGCAAGAATCCCGCCGACTTCCAGTTGCCGCAGCGATTGCATCCAGCTCAGGCCTTCGAGCTGATAAGGGCGCAGCGTCGCGTTCAGTCCTTCCGGTGCTTCAGCGCTGAAGTCACGAATGTCGCGCAAGCGTTGGGCGAACGTGCGGATCTGCTCGCCGCCCTCCCACAGCAGCGGCAGGCCTTCCAGCGAGTTGAGGCGTGTGGCGTCGGCCTTGCTCAGGCGCAGGGTGGTTTCGCCCGGCTCCTGCAAATAGAACTCACCGAGCGTCATCAATACCGGCTTCAACCGGCCCAGCGGCAATGCCACCTGCAGCGGCCCGTGCTCGATATTGCGTTGCGGCACGTTGACCAGAATCAGCTCGTCATCGCGACGGCGCGCAAGGCGTTCCGGGTTGAGAATTTCCGCGTGCGAGCGCATCAGATTGAGCAGGATCGGCAGCAGGCTCAGACGTTCACCATTGACGATGATCCCCAGTTCCAGATCGAACCAGTCACGCTCCGGCGCCTGCTCGACCGTGGCGTACCAGTCATCCACGGCTGTCAGATCAAAGCCGAACTCTTCGTCGATCTGCAATTCCCAGCCTTGTGTGCGCAGCTTCGGCAGGTCATTGAGGGTGAACGTCAGCCAGGCGCTGTCATTGACCATCTCGTACAGCTCGCCCGCGCTCTCCGGCAGCGCTTTGCTCTGCCGCGTGGCGATACGAAAGCCGAGGATTCTTAACTGTTCGCGGTAGGACTGTTCGACTTCCGGGTGGCGTTTTATCCGCAGCGTCTGGGTTTCCTGACGGATCAGGATGTCGCTGTTCTTCTGCCCGCTGACGTACTCATCCAGATAGCTGAACGACAACGCCGCGCGGTGCTGAATATAACGCTGCATCTTGCCGTTGCGCGGTTCGAAAGCGCTGAACTCGACGCTGGCCAGCCACAGACGCGGCATTGGTTGCACATTATCGACCAGCACTTGCGGTGGTGCTTTCGGGCCACGGTTTTCCAGCACGGCTTGAAGTTTTTCCAAAAGCTCGGCGTCTTGGGCGGCGGCGGGGTAATCGAGGGTTTCCTGCACTTTCAGCAGTACCGCTGCGCAATGTTTGCAGTTGCTGCGGACCGGGCAGGTGCAGCCGGCATCGACCAGCAGCAAAGTGCCTTTGGCTGACTCGCGAAGATGAATCGTCTGACGGTAAACGTTACCGCCAGAGCCTTCGCAACTGGCGGTGATCGTTGCATCGCCGACCTGGGCGATGCGTACCCGGTTTTCCAGGGCGTAGCGGCGGCCACGCTCCAGGCTCTGTTCCTTGAATCGGCTGACCCAGGAGGGCGCCAACGGTTTACTCAGCGGCGGGTTCATAAGGACTTCGATCAGTCCGGAATCGCTTCAGGCGCTTCCCGTGGCGCAGGTGCGGTCAGGGAAGTGATCTTGATCAGCAGCGCCAGATGGCCGTTGTCGAGATAGTTGAGTTGGCCGTTCTTGGTGTGGCTGTCCTGTTTCAGGCGTTCACTGGCGGTGACCAGGCCGTTGCTGTCGATCTGATTGACCCAGAAATCGGCCGCGACGTCGGTGAAACGCCCGAGCTTCATCTCCAGCGTGCCCTCGATCGGGAACTGGCCGTACTGCTCCTGACCGTCGCTGACCGCGACTTTCGCTGGCGCTTCACCGAGGGTTTGCTGCCAGGCTTTGTGCATCAGCACGCTGTAGTCGCCGCTGGCGGTGAGTTTTGTGACAACGTCATTCAACGCCGGCGTGCGCTGGCTGCCTTCGGCCAGGCGCTGGGCGCCAGCGGCCCAGTCTTCCGGCGCGGCACGGCTGACGATGGCCGGCACGGCGTTCTGCCGGACCAGAATCATTTCGACCTGATACAGGTCATCGGCGAAAACCGAAGGTGCTACCAGGGTGAGTAGCAAAGTCAGCGAGCGAAACAGGCGCATGCGGCGTCCTTTAAACAGATTTCGGGAGGAGGCGCTCAAACAGCGCCTCTACAGTATTAAAGCGCTCTTCCGGGCGTTCCATCGGCACCTGGAACTTGAACATCGTGGCGCCTTCGAATTTGTAGCGTTTCGGCTGGCTCTGGATCAGTTTGATCAACGTCATCGGATCGACCGGCGTCTGCGCTTCGAACTCGATGCGCCCACCTTGCGGGCCGCCATCGACCTTTTTGATGCCCAACTGCTCAGCCTGCAACTTCAAGGCTGTGATGCGCACCAGATTTTTCGTCGGTTCCGGCAGCAGTCCAAAGCGGTCGATCATCTCGACTTGCAGGTCCTTCAGGCCTTCCTCGTCGGTCGCCGAAGCAATGCGCTTGTACAGAATCAGACGGGCGTGAACGTCCGGCAGATAATCTTCCGGAATCAGCGCCGGCACGCGCAGATTGACCTCCGGGCCACCGCCGAGCGGTTGATCGAGGTTCGGTTGCTCGCCCTTGCGGATCGACTTCACCGCGCGTTCGAGCATCTCCATGTACAGCGTGAAACCCACGGCCTGAATCTGCCCGCTCTGGCCATCGCCGAGCAGTTCGCCGGCACCACGGATTTCCAGGTCGTTGGTGGCCAGTACGAAACCGGCGCCGAGATCCTGAGTGTTGGCGATCGCCTCCAGACGCTTTTCCGCGTCCGAAGTGATTTGCTGGCGCGGCGGCGTCAGCAAGTAGGCATACGCCTGGTGGTGACTGCGACCGACACGACCACGCAACTGGTGCAGTTGCGCCAGGCCGAATTTGTCAGCGCGCTCGATGATAATGGTGTTGGCGCTCGGTACGTCGATGCCGGTCTCGATGATGGTCGAAGCGATCAGCACGTTGAAACGCTTGTGATAAAAGTCGCTCATCACCTGTTCGAGTTCGCGCTCGCGCATCTGCCCGTGACCGATGCCGATACGTGCTTCCGGCACCAGTTCGGCGAGGTCGGCGGCGCATTTCTCGATGGTTTTCACATCGTTGTGCAAGTAGTAAACCTGACCGCCGCGCAGCAGTTCGCGGAGCAGGGCCTCTTTGACCGTGCTCTTGTTCTGCTCCATGACGAAGGTGCGCACCGACAGGCGTCGCGCCGGCGGTGTGGCGATGATCGACAAATCGCGCATGCCCGACACTGCCATGTTCAGCGTGCGCGGAATCGGCGTGGCGGTCAGCGTGAGGATGTCGACTTCGCTGCGCAGGGCCTTGAGCTGTTCTTTCTGGCGCACACCGAAGCGGTGTTCTTCGTCGATGATCACCAGCCCGAGATTTTTGATTTTCACGTCATCGGACAGCAGTTTGTGCGTGCCGATGACGATGTCGATCTTGCCTTCCGCCAGATCGGCGATCGCTGCGTTCACTTCTTTGGCCGATTTGAAGCGGCTCATCACTTCCACGCTCACCGGCCAGTCGGCGAAGCGGTCGCGGAAGCTGTTGTAGTGTTGCTGGGCGAGCAGGGTGGTCGGCACCAGAATCGCAACCTGGCGGCCACCGTGGACGGCGATGAACGCCGCGCGCATGGCCACTTCGGTCTTGCCGAAACCGACGTCGCCGCAGACCAGGCGATCCATCGGTTTCGGCGCGAGCATGTCGGCGCGCACGGCTTCGATGGTGGTTTGTTGATCCGGGGTTTCTTCGAACGGGAAACCGGCGCTGAATGTCGCGTAATCGGCTTTCGGGTCGGCGAACGCATAACCTTCGCGAGCGGCGCGGCGGGCGTAGATGTCGAGCAATTCAGCAGCGACGTCACGCACTTGTTCGGCGGCTTTGCGCTTGGCTTTCTGCCAGGTCTCGGAGCCGAGGCGGTGCAGCGGGGCCAGCGAATCGTCGCTGCCGGTGTAGCGCGCGATCAGATGTAGGTTGGCCACCGGCACGTAGAGCTTGGCGTTTTCGGCGTACTCGAGGGTAAGGAATTCGGCGGCCTGATCGTCGATTTCCAGAATGGTCAGGCCGAGATAGCGACCGACGCCGTGATCGATGTGCACCACCGGCGCGCCTTCGCGCAACTCGGTAAGGTTCTTGATCACTGCATCATTGTTGCCGTCGGCACGTTTCTCGCGGCGACGACGCTGCATGACACGTTGGCCGAACAGCGGACTTTCAGCGACCAGCGCCAGCGCCGGATCGTCGAGCATCAGGCCTTCGTCGAGCGGGGCAATGGTGATCGCCAGACGATCCTTGCTCGCGACGAAGTCCGGCCAGCTGTCGACGGTTTTCGGCCGCAGCTTCAGACGTTCGAGCAACTCCAGCAGCACTTCGCGACGGCCCGCGGATTCAGCAGTGAACAGCACGCGCCCGGGGAATTCATCGAGGAAGCCAGCCAGCGCTGCCAGCGGTTGCGTGGCTTTTGCTTCGATTGCCAGATTCGGCAAGGCTTGCGCCGGGAAGCGCTCGCGACCGGCGCCGGTCTCGACGTCTTGCTGACTGGCAACCACTCGCGGCCAGCTCTTCAGGCGGGCGAAGCAGTCTTCCACCGGCAGGAACAATTCGGCGGGTGGCAATAAAGGACGCGATGGATCGACGCGGCGCTCTTCATAACGATTGCGCACGTCGTTCCAGAAATTCTCCGCCGCTTGCTCGATGCCCGGCAGCGAGAACACTTGCGTGTCTTGCGGCAGGTAATCGAACAGGGTCGAGGTTTCGTCGAAGAACAGCGGCAGGTAGTACTCGATACCGGCCGGAGTAATCCCGCTGCTCAGATCCTGAAAGATCGGGCAGCGCCGGAAGTCGACGTCGAAACGCTCGCGAAAGCGCGCCTTGAAGCGGGTGACCGCGTCTTTCTGCAACGGGAATTCACGCGCCGGCAGCAGCTTGACCGAGTCGACCTTGTCGATGGAGCGCTGGTTTTCCGGGTCGAAAGTGCGCAGGGTTTCGATTTCGTCATCGAACAGGTCGATGCGATAGGGCAACTTGCTGCCCATCGGGAACAGGTCGATCAGCGCGCCGCGTACGGTGAATTCGCCGTGCTCATACACCGTGTCGACGTAGCGATAGCCGCTGGCTTCGAGGCGCGAGCGCATCTGTTCAACGTCGAGCTTCTGCCCGACATCCAGCACCAGGCTGCTGCCGAGCAGGAATTTGGTCGGCGCCAGACGATGCAGGGCCGTGGTGATCGGCACCACCAGCACGCCATGTTCCAGTTCCGGCAGCCTATACAGGCTGGCGATGCGCTGGGAAATGATGTCCTGATGCGGCGAGAACAGGTCGTAGGGCAGGGTTTCCCAGTCGGGGAAATGCAGAACGGGCAAATCCGGGGCGAAGAAACTCAGCTCCTGTTCCAGTCGTTCAGCACTCTGGCTGTCGGCGGTCAGTAGCAGGGTGAAGCGCTTGGCAGCGCTGGCAGCCTCGGCAATCGCCAGACTGAGGGCAGCGCCGGGCAAATTGCCCCAATGCTGTTTACCTGCCTCGGCAGGGAGTTGCGGTAGACGCAGAACGGGCACGGAAGGTTGAGCTCCAGGCTTTGCGACAAAGTCGGTAATTGTAGCGGCGTCGGGTGTCGCCTGTCAGTTGCAGACTACGTCTATCTTCACTGTTTTGGCGAAATGTAGTGGTAACCATAAAAACGAGCACTTTTTTAGTGGTTATGTAGTGCCGAAATTGGCTCGTGTTACGGAGGGTTACAGACATCGTCTAACAGTCGACGAAAAATTGACAGCGCTGGAAGCCGCGTATTTACTGGGCTGGCGCGAGGCGTGATTTTTTTGAAAGGAATTTTGTTACCGATTTCGCGACAAGCGCGCATTGCTGAATGAGGTTGTGGGCGGCATAATGTAGCCCCTTTTTTCTGCCCCTACATGTGGAAGGTTACCGTGACTCAGAAGCCCGACCAGTGTCTTGGTGAATGGATCGACCGTGAAGCACTCGCAGAAGCGATGATCCCGCTTATCGGTCAGCTCTACCGCAATAACAACGTGGTGAGCTCGATCTATGGCCGCAGCCTGATCAACCAGTCTGTCATCGCGATTCTCAAAGCTCACCGCTTTGCGCGCCACCGTTCTTCCGACGACAGCGAACTCTCCGTCCACGAAACATTCCCACTGCTCAAAGCCATGAGCGAGCTCAAGCTCGGCGCGGCTTCGGTAGATCTGGGCAAGT
This sequence comes from Pseudomonas sp. GM80, assembly GCF_000282515.1. GTDB lineage: Bacteria > Pseudomonadota > Gammaproteobacteria > Pseudomonadales > Pseudomonadaceae > Aquipseudomonas. The sequence goes on along the minus strand of NZ_AKJD01000086.1, from coordinate 1,300 downwards.
TGGCGTTCAAATTCCGCAACGAAGGCAATGGCCGCAGCGCCGAGCAATTCGTTCGTGAAGAAATGGCTGATGTGGTTGGCCAGCAAAACGCTTCCGCACGTAAAGGCACCGACGTTGTGCTGTACGGCTTCGGTCGTATCGGCCGTCTGCTGGCGCGCATCCTGATCGAGAAAACCGGTGGTGGCGACGGTCTGCGTCTGCGTGCCATCGTCGTGCGCAAAGGCGCCGACAACGACCTGACCAAACGCGCCAGCCTGCTGCGTCGCGATTCGGTACATGGTTCGTTCAACGGCACCATCACCATCGACGAAGAAAACAACACCATCACCGCCAACGGTAACCTGATCCAGGTGATCTACGCGAAGAACCCGACTGAAGTGGATTACACCCAGTACGGCATCAAAGACGCGCTGCTGGTGGACAACACCGGTGTATGGCGTGACGCTGATGGCCTGGGCCAGCACTTGCAGTGCCCGGGTATCGACCGCGTTGTTCTGACTGCGCCAGGCAAAGGCAAGCTGAAGAACATCGTTCACGGCATCAACCACGGTGAAATCACCGCTGATGACAAGATCGTCTCCGCTGCTTCCTGCACCACCAACGCCATCGTGCCGGTGCTGAAAGCTGTGAATGACAAGTTCGGCATCATCAACGGTCACGTCGAAACCGTTCACTCGTACACCAACGACCAGAACCTGATCGACAACTTCCACAAAGGCGATCGCCGTGGTCGTAGCGCCGCGCTGAACATGGTTATCACCGAGACCGGTGCTGCCACCGCTGCTGCCAAGGCCCTGCCTGAGCTGGCCGGCAAGCTGACCGGTAACGCGATCCGTGTTCCAACGCCGAACGTGTCGATGGCCATTCTCAACCTCAACCTTGAGAAAGCCGCTACTCGTGAAGAGATGAACGAGTACCTGCGCTACATGGCGCTGCACTCCGATCTGCACAAGCAAATCGACTTCGTTAACTCGCAGGAAGTGGTTTCGACTGACTTCGTGGGTTCGCGCCACGCTGGTGTGGTCGACGCTGAAGCGACCATCGTTCAGGACAACCGCGTTGTTCTGTACGTCTGGTACGACAACGAGTTCGGTTACAGCTGCCAGGTGATCCGCGTGATGGAAGACATGGCTGATGTGAATCCGCCAGCGTTCCCGCGCTAAGCGATAGCTGCACATGAAAACGCCCCGACTTTGGTCGGGGCGTTTTTGTTTGGGGGAAGATCAAAAGATCGCATTGATTCTGTAGGAGCTGCCGAAGGCTGCGATCTTTGCTTTATGCCCTCATCGCTGGCAAGCCA
>NZ_AKJD01000085.1 GCF_000282515.1 Pseudomonas sp. GM80 | reverse complement strand
GCTTGACCCACAAACCTGAGCCACCCCTGTAGGAACTGCCGCAGGCTGCGATCTTTTGATCTGGCTTTGTAAAAAAACAACATCAAAAGATCGCAGCCTGCGGCAGCTCCTACAGTGGTGTGTTTTAGAGTTGGTAGCTGAAGCTGATGCTGTAACGCGGCCGGCGGTTGAAGGTGTCGAGCGCTTCGTCGGACATGGCTTTCGCCGCTTCCAGGGCGATGTTGTAGTACTTGGCATCGCCAAAGCGCAGACCGATCGCTGCCGACGACAGGCTGTTGGCTTGTACCGGCAGTTCATTGAACCAGCTGCGCGAACGGTCCAGCACAACATACGGCTGCAGAATCCTCACCCAGTTACCGTCGCGGTTGAAGCTGTAGTTGACCTCGTACGCCACGCCCCAACCCTTGTCGCCGGACGCCTGATCATCCGGGTAACCGCGACCGAAATTCTGCCCGCCGAACACCGCGCGCTCGCTGTCGGGCAAGCTGTCGTCGCTCCAGTACAGCGCCGCCGATAACACGCCCTGCCAGTTGTCGAAGAACTTGTCGCTCTGTACCCCGGACAGGCGCACGCGGAAGAAGTCCAGATCAATGGCGCTGTTGTTGGTTTTTGCGCCCATGCTGTCCAGGCCCTGATACACGCCGCCACTCAAAATCCGCAGTTGCCGGGCGTCGGCTTTGCGCCAGTCGCTTTCGAAGGCGAGGGCGCGGATGTCGGTGCGCTCTTCGACGCTCAGCGGGTAGCCGATGACGTTGTAACGGGTCTTGTCGTTGACCGCATACAGCCGCGAACCGGCGGTGAGCAGTTCGTTGGAGGCGGCAATCAATGGCAGGGTGAAGCCGATCGAATAGCGGTCGTTCTCGCGATGTGGTTTGAGCTCCAGGCCATTGTTGAGCAGCACGTTGGTGCCGGGGTCGGCGCGATAACGGGAAGCCGACAACGCCAGTTGCGCGCCTTCGTCGTTGAGGAACTGGTTGTAGTCCAGACGGTAGTAATGTTCTTTGTCGTCGCCCGGCGGAAACAGTCCGCTGAGGGACAACTGCTCGCCCATCGACGTCTGCGAATTGCTGCTGATACCGAGCAGCGCCTGCGTGCCGTTGCGGTTGTCTTCAGTGGTGCTCAGCGTGCTGGTAAACGGCTTACGGCTGGCTTCGGCCACCAGGGTCGTCGCGCCGTCGGTGGTGCCCGGTGGTGGCACTTGGGCCTGAACGGTCACCCCGGGGATGCGCGTCATCAGCGTGGTGTAGCGCTCGAACGTCTTGCGCGTCAGCGGCCGCTCGGCCTGCATTTTCGCCGCCAGTTTGTCGAGCAGGCCTTTGACCCGGCCGATGTCACCCTGGATCTGGATATCGCGGACATAGCCTTCCACCAGCACCACGCGAGCTACGCCGTCATCAAAATTCTGCTGTGGCAGAAACGCGTAGGAGAGCAGGTAGCCGTCCTGCTGATAGCGCCGGGTGATGTTGCGCGTGGCTTCGATCAGGTCGGCGAGGCTGGTTTCGTGGCCAATCAGCGGTTTGTAATTGTCGGCCAGCTCGTTCAGTGGGTAGATCGTGCCGCCTTCGATTTGCACGGTCTTGAGGCTGATTTTGGTGCTCATCATCAACGGCTGCGCCGCGGTCGCACCGGCATCCGGTACTTGCACCGGGGCGGCGCTGGGGCGATAGGCGTCGGCCGGCAAGTTGGGCACGGGCAGGTTGCGGATGGTTTCGTTGCTGTTGAGAAAGCTGGGCAGGGTGTCGGCGAGGGCAGCGGAACTGAGGCTGAGGAACAGCAGGGACGCCATAACGCGCATAGGACACTCCATGGTCAGGTCGCAGCTCGGGGCTGTTTTTTCCTAAGAAAAAAGCGGAAGACTCGTGGGAATCTTCCGCCCTCAACCAAGCGTAGGCGCTGTAGGTGAGGCCGTCGAATCGGCCAGGTGCAATTTAGCGTTTGTTGCCACCAAGGGCGCCGGTTAGACCACCGAGCACACCACCCAGACCGCCACCGGTGGTGCCCCCGCTGGCACCGCCGTTGACCAGCCCGCCGACCGCGGTGACTGTGCTGCCGACGTTGGTTACCAGCCCACCGACGGCGGTAGTAACCGGATTGTTGGTGGCGGCAATCGCGCCACCGAGGTTGCCCACCGCACCGCCAACCTGGCTGGTGAGACCGGCGACTGGCGAGCCGATACCGGTGGCGGCGCCCAATTGTTGGGTCACGTTGGTGACGCCGCTGGTAACCGGGTTCAGCGCTGTGCCCAAAGTGGCGCCCACGGTGGCCAGTGGTGAAGTCGTAGCGGTGATCGGTGAGCCCGAGCCGCCCAGCACAGTGTTCAGCGAAGCGACGGTATTACCCAGACCGACAGCGCTGACGCCGCCGGCGCTGACCACGCCGTTGGTGTTGCCGGCATTCAGGCCTGCGCCGACGTTGACCACTGCACCACCGACAGTTTGCAGCAGACCGGTGCCGCCGAGGCCACCACCGAGGCCTCCGCCAACTCCGCCGCCAGAGCCGGAACCAGTGCCGTTGGATACCAGACCTCCAGCCTTGCCGACCGCAGTACCGGCATTGCTCAGTGCTCCGCCGAGGGTGTTGGTCAGGGCATTGCCGTTGCCAGCGTCAGTCACTTTGTCACCCACGCCGTTGACGGTATCGCCGACTTTCTGAATCACACCTTTGAGCGGATCGCCCAGACCGGTTGCGCTGCCGAGTTTGTCGGTGGTGCTTTCGACCATCGCAATGACCGGCACCAGACTGCCGCCGAGTTTGTTGGTCAGTTGGCTGGTCGGGCCATTGGTCAGGGTGGTGTCGAGGGTATTGCCAAGCATGGTGACTTTTTCGCCGACGCCGTCGAGCAGCGGCGCCACTTTGGTGACCACGCCACCGACCACGGGAACACTGCCGGTCGCCGTCGCCAGTTTGCCGCTGAGATCGGACACGCCGTTGCCGACATCGGTGACCACTCCGCCAACCGATGCAACCGTAGTGGTCAGGCCTTTAGGATCGGTCGCCAGTTTGCCGATGCCGTTGGCCACGCCGTCACCCAGGGTGGTGACCACGTTGCCAGCAGTGTTGGCGGCGCTTTGCACCACGCCACCGACCACCGGAACGGTGCTCAGGGAGTCGCCGATCTGGCCAACGCCATCGCCGACGCCGGCAACCGTGGTGCCGACATCCTGCACCAGCGTGGTGGTCACCAGCGGTGTCGGGGTTGGATTGGTTGGGTTGGTCGGATCGGTAGGATCCGTCGGGTTGGTTGGATTGGTCGGATCAGTTGGGTTGGTGCCGCCAGTGCCGCCAGTGCCGCCAGTACCACCGGTTCCGCCGGTGCCTGCGGTATCACCGGTGCCGCCAGTACCACCGGTTCCACCTGTGCCCGCAGTATCGCTGGACGGCGCAGAACTGCCGGAGCTGCTGTGATGGCCGCCACCGCCGCTGCTGCAACCGGTAAGGCCGAGGGAGAGAATCAATGCCAGCGCGATTGCTGATTTGCACCACACGTCTTGAGTTTTCATGATTGAGATTCCTTGCACCTGTCGCAACGTTCGTTGCCTTCGATGGCCTGCCGATCTGTCGCCGGCAATGCCTCGCCCGTTGCTGCAATCTCAGCCGATGGTGCGAATCCCACCATTCTCAAGTTGGTATTAACGCCTTTATATATAAGGCGCAGTGCAACGCCTAAGGACTAATACCCAAGGTATAAACGCGCAAAAAAAAGCCTTGAGAATCAAGGCTGGGTGTTTTCCATCGGTCGGGGCAGGGTGGGGAAAAACTTAAGTGATATACACACAATTAACAGGTCAGCCGCATCACTCTTCCGATGGCTAAGGTAAACCTGTGGCGAGGGCACAAGCTCCCTCGCCACAAAGAGCTGAGTGGAGGGATCAGGCAATCGGCTGCCATTGGCCGACCATGTGTTCAAGATCTTTCGCGCCGACCAGACGCAGTTCGCCACTGGAACCCGCAGCGCTCGCGAGCAATGTCACTTCACTCGGCAAACGCACCGGTTTGCGAAAGTGCACCGTTATCTCGACGTTGGCCTTGGGCAAATGATCGGCCAGCGCCGCGAGTGTTCGGGCCTTGTTCCACAAGCCATGGGCAATCGCCGTCGGAAAGCCAAACAGTTTGGCGCTCGCCGCACTGAGGTGGATCGGGTTGTAGTCGCCGGAAACCTTGGCGTACTGCCGGCCGATGTCCGCCGGGGCTTTCCAGTGCGCCACTTCCACCAGCGACTGCGCAGGTTCCCAGGCCTGCTCGACGGCCTCGCCCTCAAGCTTGACGCCGCGACAAAGCATCTGGCTTTCGGCCTCCCACAACGGCCCGAGTTGATCGTCCAGCGTGGTCAGCAGATCAAACGTCGCACCTTTGGGGTGCGGTTGCAGGTTATGCACGCGCACGCTGACCTGCGCTCGACTGATCGCGCCCATCGGCCGCAACACGCGAATGCGGTTGCTCAGGTGAATCAGCCCCAGCAGCGGAAAGGGGAAGTCCTTCGCCGTGAGTAATTGCATTTGCAGGGCGAAGGCGAGGATGTGTGGATACGTCGGCGGCAGCAGGCCATCGTCGGCAAAGCCACAGACTTTGCGATAGTCCGCCAAGCGCTTGCCGTCGACGTCGACCCAACAGCGCAAGCCGCTGTCGGGCAGTTGCGTGCCGGTTATTTTGCGCCGTGTCGCGGCCCGCGCGTACAGCCCGGGCAGACTCGGTTCACGGTCCAGCGTGTGCCATTCGATGCTCATGCTTACGCCCCCAGAACACTTTGCCCACAGACCCGCAACGCCTGCCCGGTGAACGCGCCGGTGCCCGGTTGCGCCAGCCATGCGACAGCTTCGGCGACGTCTTGCGGCAAGCCGCCCTGGCCCAGCGAACTCATGCGTCGCCCGGCTTCGCGCAGGCCGAAGGGGATGTGTGCGGTCATCTGCGTTTCGATGAAACCCGGCGCCACGGCGTTGATGCTGATGCCGCGTGGCAGCAGTGTCGGCGCCCACGCCTGGGCCAGGCCGATCAAGCCAGCCTTGCTCGCAGCGTAATTGGTTTGCCCACGGTTACCGGCGATGCCACTGATCGAGGCGAGCAGGATCACCCGCGCGTTGTCGCGCAACGTGCCGCTGTCGAGCAGGGCTTTGGTCAACACTTGCGGGGCGTTGAGGTTGACGGCCAGCACTGCATCCCAGAATTCCGGAGTCATGTTGGCCAGGGTCTTGTCGCGGGTGATCCCGGCGTTGTGCACCAGAATGTCGAGGCCGTCGGGCAACTGTTCGATCAGTTGGGCGCCCGCGTCTTCGGCGCAGATGTCGAGGGTGATGCTGCGTCCGCCAAGCCGTGCGGCGAGGGCGTCGAGATCGGTTTTCGCCGGCGGCACGTCGAGCAGGATCACCTCGGCGCCGTCGCGGGCCAGGGTTTCGGCGATGGACGCGCCGATGCCCCGCGCTGCGCCGGTGACCAGCGCCTTGCGCCCGGCCAGTGGCCGCGTCCAGTCGGTCACCGGCGTCGCGCAGGCGGTCAGGCGAAGCACCTGTCCGGAGACGAACGCACTTTTCGGCGAGAGGAAGAAGCGCAGCGGGCCTTCGAGTTGATCCTCGGCACCGTCACCGACGTAGATCAATTGCAGTGTGCCGCCGCTGCGCAATTCCTTGGCCAGCGACCGCGAGAAGCCTTCCAGCGCTCGTTGTGCGCTGGACGCAAACGGATCGTCGAGGGTTTCCGGAGCGCGGCCGAGAATCACCAAATGCGCGCTGTGCTCAAGGTTTTTCATCAACGGCTGAAAGAATTCACGCAACTGTTTGAGCTGGTCGGTGTGCTGCAACTCGCTGGCGTCGAACACCACGGCCTTGAGTTTCGGACCGTGGCCGGGAATCCATTCGGTGGCGCTCGCGGGCTGCTCGCCATAGCGGTAGATGCTCTCGGTCAAACGGTTGGCGAAGGCACTGACGCGTTCGGCCAGCGGCCCCCCGCCAATCAGCAGCGCGCCTTCCACCGGCCGCAGGCGTCCGGCCTGCCAGCGCTCCAGTCGCACCGGCGACGGCAGGCCCAGTGCCCCGACCAGGCGATGGCCGATGGACGAGTTGGCGAAGTCGATATAGCGGTCAGACATGGAACGCTCTCCAGAAGTTGGGGTTCAAAGTGTGGACTACCGACGGCAATCAATCGTTCGATCCACGCAATAAGGCCTACGCTAGAACAGCAGAGTAGACCACCGTCCCTGTGGGAGCGGGCTTGCCCGCGATGGCGGAGTGTCAGCCACTGAAGATATTGGAGGTGCTGGCCCCATCGCTGGCAAGCCAGCTCCCACAGGGTTCTATGTGAAATTTGAAAAGGAGTCATTCATGAGACAGCTGCGCCGCGTCGCGATCATTGGCGGTAACCGTATTCCTTTCGCCCGCTCCAACGGCCCGTACGCTACGGCCAGCAATCAGGTGATGCTCACCGCCGCCCTTGAGGGACTGATCGAACGCTACAACTTGCACGGCCAGCGCATCGGCGAAGTGGTGGCAGGCGCGGTGCTGAAATTGTCACGAGATATGAACCTGACCCGTGAATGCGTACTTGGCTCGCGGCTGTCGCCGGCCACCCCGGCCTATGACATTCAACAGGCTTGCGGCACGGGGCTTGAAGCGGCCCTGCTGGTGGCCAACAAAATCGCCCTCGGGCAGATCGATTGCGGCATTGCCGGCGGCGTCGACACCACCTCGGACGCGCCGATCAGCGTCAGTGAAGGCCTGCGCAAAATCCTCCTGCAAGCCAACCGCGCGAAGACCACCGGCGACAAACTGAAAACCTTCCTGCAACTGCGCCCGAAACACCTGATCCCGGAATTCCCGCGCAACGGCGAGCCGCGTACCGGCCTGTCGATGGGCCAGCATTGCGAGCTGATGGCGCAAACCTGGAACATCCCGCGTGAAGAGCAGGATCAACTGGCCCTCGACAGTCATCAAAAACTCGCTGCGTCCTACAGCGAAGGCTGGCACAACGACCTGATGACTCCGTTCCTCGGCCTGACCCGCGACAACAATCTGCGCCCTGACCTGACCCTGGAAAAGCTCGCTTCGCTCAAGCCAGCGTTCGAAAAAAGCGCCAAGGGCACGCTCACGGCGGGCAACTCCACGCCGCTCACCGACGGTGCTTCAGTGGTGCTGCTCGGCAGTGAGGAATGGGCCAAGGAGCGCGGCTTGCCGATCCTTGCGTATTTGCGCGATGGCGAGGCGGCGGCGGTGGATTTCGTCAACGGCGCCGAAGGCCTGCTGATGGCGCCGGTGTACGCGGTGCCGCGCTTGTTGGCCCGCAACGGGCTGACCTTGCAGGATTTCGATTACTACGAAATTCATGAGGCGTTCGCCGCGCAGGTGCTGTGTACGTTGAAAGCCTGGGAAGATCCTGAATACTGCAAAAGCCGCTTGGGCCTTGACGCTCCGCTAGGCTCGATCGACCGCAGCCGCCTCAACGTGAAGGGCAGTTCTCTGGCGGCGGGCCATCCCTTCGCCGCGACCGGTGGACGCATCGTCGCCAACCTGGCCAAACTGCTCGATGCAGCCGGCAAGGGCCGAGGCCTGATTTCGATTTGTGCGGCTGGCGGCCAAGGCGTCACCGCCATTATCGAAAGATGAATCGGACCTGTGGGAGCGGGCTTGCCCGCGATGAGGCCATCAGATTCGATCTCTGTATTGACGCTGCCACAGCCATCGCTGGCAAGCCAGCTCCCACAGGTTTGTAGGTCTGTGCCTGAGGACGCGTACCGGCGGATGTCAGATTCTGTCGCAAATGCCCTCGACGGCCGATAACAACAATCAAGGCCGGCTCGGCTATGATTCGCTGCGGTCGGTTTTTCGGCACAGTGTGTGCATTCACAGGTTCACAGGTCGGCAACCCTTCCCCGAGATGCGAGGATTGCCGTATAACGAGTGACATTCGCGTGTTTGGTAATAAAGGACCCACAATAAAAGCTGATGAAGACTCCAAAACGCATTGAACCGCTGATCGAAGACGGTCTGGTTGACGAGGTGCTGCGACCACTCATGAGTGGTAAAGAAGCAGCTGTTTATGTGGTGCGCTGCGGCAACGAGTTACGTTGCGCCAAGGTCTACAAGGAGGCAAACAAACGTAGTTTCCGCCAGGCAGCCGAGTATCAGGAAGGCCGCAAGGTGCGTAACAGCCGTCAGGCGCGCGCGATGGCCAAGGGCTCGAAATTCGGTCGCAAAGAGACCGAAGACGCCTGGCAGAACGCCGAAGTGGCGGCGCTGTTCCGTCTGGCTGGCGCCGGTGTGCGCGTGCCCAAGCCGTTCGACTTCCTCGAAGGCGTGCTGCTGATGGAACTGGTGGCCGACGAATACGGCGATGCAGCGCCGCGTCTCAACGACGTGGTACTGGAGCCGGATCAGGCCCGTGAGTATCACGCGTTCCTGATTTCGCAGATCGTGCTGATGTTGTGTACCGGTCTGGTGCACGGTGACCTCTCGGAGTTCAACGTGCTGCTGACACCGACCGGCCCGGTGATCATCGACCTGCCACAAGCGGTCGACGCTGCCGGCAACAACCACGCGTTCAGCATGCTTGAGCGTGACGTTGGCAACATGGCTTCGTATTTCGGTCGCTTTGTGCCGGAGTTGAAGAAGACCAAGTACGCGAAAGAAATGTGGGCGCTGTACGAAGCCGGCACCTTGCACCCGAACAGTGTGCTGACCGGCGAGTTCGACGAGCCGGAAGAGCTGGCGGATGTCGGCGGCGTTATCCGCGAGATCGAAGCGGCGCGGCTCGACGAAGAGCGCAAGCAGGCAATCCGTGCGGCGGACGACGAGCCAAAAGGCAAGTCCGAGGAACCGCCTCCACCCCCGTGGATGCAGTAACCGCATAAACAAAAACCCGGCCTCGGCCGGGTTTTTTGTCTTCAGAACACCACTAATCCCTTGTAGGAGCTGCCGAAGGCTGCGATCTTTTGATCCTGGCGATCGATCAGAAACACGATCAAAAGATCGCAGCCTGCGGCAGCTCCTACAAGGATCGTATGTGAGTACCTTACGCAACACACACCTGATTATTACGGCCCGGTTGATCTCCGATTTCGGCGCATTCCTCAATATGGTCGCGCTGGCGACTTACGTCTATTTGCTCAGCAACAGTGCCATGAGCGTCGGCATTTTCCTCGCCAGTCGCGTCGGCGGGGGGATTGTTGCCAGCCTGATCGGTACGCGGTTCTACCGCCGCTGGAATGGCCGGCTGCCGTTGATTGCGTTCGATCTGTTGCGCGCCTGCCTGCTCGGTTTGCTGCTGATCACCCCGGTCAGTCAACAAGGGCTGTTGCTGCCGGTGATCGCCTTCGGCCTGGGTTTTGGCAACTCGATGTTCGCCATTGGCCTGAACAGCCAATTACCGCGCTTGATCCCCGCCGATCAATTGCTCAAGGCCAACGCCTGGATCACCTCGGCCTCTTCGGCAGCGATGGTCGGTGGCAGTCTGGTCTCGGGCTTGCTGGTCGCAGCGTTTGGTTTTGAAACGGTGTTTGCACTGAATGCGCTGACCTATGTGCTGGCGGCGCTGTTGATTGTGCCGCTGCGCTTCGATGCTCCGACCGTCCATGAAGAATCTGCACGCGGTGAATGGTCAGCCCTCAAGCAAGGCCTGCGCGCGACGCCAGTGGTGGCCGCGATGCTCGCGGTAACGATGGCCGACACCTTAGGCAGCGCGGCGCACAACGTCGGTTTCCCGATCCTCTCTAAACTGCTCACACCTGATTCGGCGAGCACCACGCTGGGCCTGATGCTCGCCGTGTGGGCCAGCGGAAAATTGCTCGGCGCGCGGATCGCCAGCCGCCTGAAAGGCTCGGACAACATCAACCTTGAACGGCGGTTTTTCTTCGGTGTGGCGCTGATGTCCTGCGGCTTTATCCTGATGTTCCAGCAACACAGCCTCTACGGATTGCTGTTGTTCTCGCTGCCGGCGGGGTTGGGTGACGGCTTTTCCGAAGTCGGCCTGATGTCGCGCCTGCAACGTGAGCCGGAGCATTTGCGATTGCCGATTTTCAGCTTTTTAACCCTGCTGCAAATGACCGGATTCGGCATCGGCATGTTGATCGCTGCACCGTTTTACGCGTGGTGGGCGCCGGGTGCCGTGGTCCTGTTGTTCCACGGCATTCCGCTGTGCACCTTGCTCACGGTGAAAATGCTCGCCTTCAAGCGCGAGCGGGTTGCGCGCAGCAGCCCGACGCCAGTTCCTTGAGGATCGGGCAGTCCGGGCGATGGTCGCCGTTGCAGTGTTCGACCAGGTCTTGCAGGGTGTCGCGCAACTCGCCGAGTTCGCGGATTTTCTGGTTCAACTCGTCGATGTGCTGACGCGCCAGCGCCTTCACATCGGCGCTGGCGCGTTGGCGATCCTGCCAGAGGGTCAGCAGTTTGCCGACCTCTTCCAGAGAAAAGCCGAGGTCACGCGAACGCTTGATGAAGGCGAGGGTGTGCAGGTCATCGTCGCCGTAGACGCGATAGCCGCTGTCGGTGCGATGGGCCGCTTTGAGCAAACCGATCGACTCGTAATAGCGGATCATTTTCGCGCTCAGGCCACTGTGGTTGGCCGCTTGACCGATGTTCATCGGTGCTCCTCCAGATCCTTGGGTTTCCAGGTTTTCAACAGTAGCGCATTGCTCACCACGCTGACGCTCGACAGCGCCATCGCCGCCCCGGCCAGCACCGGGTTGAGGAAGCCGAACGCCGCCAGCGGAATGCCGATCAGGTTATAGACGAAGGCCCAGAACAGGTTCTGACGGATCTTCGCGTAAGTCTTGCGGCTGATCTCCAGCGCCGCCGGCACCAGCCGTGGATCGCCGCGCATGAGGGTGATACCCGCTGCGTGCATGGCGACATCGGTGCCGCCGCCCATGGCGATGCCGATGTCGGCAGCGGCGAGGGCCGGGGCGTCGTTGATGCCGTCACCCACCATCGCCACCACGCCGGTTTTTTTCAGCTCGGCGACGGTCGCGGCTTTGTCGGCGGGCAGCACTTCGGCGTGGACATTGCGGATGCCCAAGGCTTCGGCGACCACACGAGCGCTGCCACGGTTGTCGCCGGTCAGCAAATGGCTGTGGATATCTCGCGCGGCGAGTTGTTGCACCGCTTGCAGGGCGCCGGGTTTCAGGGTATCGCCGAAAGCGAACAAACCGAGCACTTTCGGTTCGGGGCTTTGCTCGATCAACCACGACAGCGTGCGGCCTTCGGCTTCCCAGGCTTGAGCGGACTCGCTCAGGTTGCCGGCGCTCAAACCACTTTCTTCGAGCATCCGCCGATTGCCCAGCGCCAGACGTCGGCCATCGAGATTACCAGCGATGCCGCGACCGGTCAGTGACTGGCTGTCGCTGACATCGGGCACCGGCAGATTGCGTTCTGCCGCCGCATCCAGCACGGCTTTGGCCAGTGGGTGCTCGCTACCGCGTTGCAGCGCGCCAGCCAGCGTCAGCAGGGTATTTTCGTCGCCATCCACCGCACTGAGGTGGGCGATGCGCGGCGTGCCGGAGGTCAGCGTGCCGGTCTTGTCGAACACCACGCTGCTGACTTCATGGGCACGTTCCAGGGCTTCGGCGTCCTTGATCAGAATGCCGTGGCGCGCGGCGACGCCGGTGCCGGCCATGATCGCCGTCGGGGTGGCGAGGCCGAGCGCGCAAGGGCAAGCGATAACCAGAACCGCAACCGCATTGATCAGTGCGGTTTCCAGCGGCGCGCCGTACAGCCACCAGCCAATCAACGTGGCCAAAGCAATCAGCAACACGGTCGGCACGAAAATCTGACTGACTTTATCCACCAGTTTCTGGATCGGCGCTTTCGCTGCCTGGGCGTCCTCGACCAGACGAATGATCCGCGCCAATACGGTTTCGGCGCCGAGCGCCTGAGTGCGTACCAGCAGGCGACCTTCACCGTTGATTGCGCCGCCGGTGACTTTGTCGCCCGGTTGTTTCGGCACCGGCAGACTCTCGCCGCTGATCAGCGCTTCGTCGGCGTGGCTCTGGCCTTCGATGACTTCGCCATCGACCGGGAAACGTTCACCGGGTTTGACCAGCACCAGATCGTCGAGACGCAGGGCGCTGATGGCGACGTCCTGTTCGCGGCCGTCGATCACTTGAATCGCCCGTTCCGGCCGCAAGGCTTCGAGGGCGCGGATGGCGCTGGCGGTCTGGCGTTTGGCGCGGCTCTCAAGGTATTTGCCGAGCAGTACCAAGGCAATGACCACCGCCGACGCTTCGAAATACAGATGCGGCATGCGCCCGGCGGCGGTGGCCCATTCATAAAGGCTCAAGCCATAACCGGCGCTGGTGCCGAGGGCGACGAGCAAATCCATGTTGCCGGCACCGGCCCGTACGGCTTTCCACGCAGCCACGTAAAACCGTGCACCGAAGATAAATTGCACCGGCGTGGCGAGGACGAATTGCGCCCACGCTGGCAGCATCCAGTGAATGCCGAACGGTTGCAGCAACATCGGCGCCACCAGCGGCAAGGCCAGGGCGATCGCGCAGATCAGCGCCCAGCGTTCGTGCTTCAGCTTCTGCTGTTGGTTATCGGTTTGCGGGTGTTCGGCTTGCCAGACGCTGGCGGAGTAACCGGCCTTGCTGACGGCGTCGAGCAGCGTCTGTGAGTCGACGTGACCGAGCAATTCGAGGTGCGCACGTTCGTTGGCCAAGTTGACGCTGACGCCTTTCACGCCGGGGACTTTGTTCAGGGCCCGCTCGACGCGACCGACGCAGGAAGCGCAGGTCATGCCTTCGATGTTCAGTTCGATAGTTTGCTGCGGGACGCTGTAACCGGCGCGTTCGACCGCTTCCATCAAGGCCGCAAGGCTGTCGCCGGGCGCCTGCACTCGGGCCTGCTCAGTGGCGAGATTGACGCTGACGGCACTGGCGCCGCTGACTTTGCTCAAGGCGCGTTCGACGCGCCCGGCGCAACTGGCGCAGGTCATGCCGGCAATCGGCAGATCGAACGTGATGGAATCGGACATCGGTCGTACTCCCTGTAGTAGATGCCTACAAGGATCAACCTTGCCATGCGGGCAAGGTCAAGCGCCAATCTTCTACCTTCAATGCGCAGACATTTTCAGGTGAAATTCATTGTGGCGAGGGGATTTATCCCCGTTCGGCTGCGCAGCAGTCGCTATCGGTCTAGCTGAAAAGAACGGGGCCGCTTCGCAGCCCAACGGGGATAAATCCCCTCGCCACATAGGCCTGCACACAATCTGGATTTTCTTAGTATTCGAGATCGGCGCGTTTCAGATAGACGCCTTCGGAATTCATCGCCAACCGATACTTCAACACGTCACCGGCATGCAGTTTGATCTCCTGCGAACCTGGCGCGAGCATGCCCGGATTGCAACCGGCGACCTGGCCCGGCAGCAACTTCAAACGCAGCGACACCGTGCCCGGCGGCAGGTTGAAGGAAATGCTTTGCTCCTGCAGCAGTCGCGCCGAGAGCTGATCCTGGATGTACACGCCGATCTCGCAGGAGGTCGACACTTCCAGGCGCTCGCGGGAAATGATCAGCACCGCGTAATCCTCGCCGGCGGCTTGCGCTTGGGGGAGGGCGGCAAAAAGGCTGAGGAAGCCAAACAGGCTGAAAACTGACCAGCGCATGGCTGAATCTCCTGAATTCGAGTCATTGATGCACGCAGCTTGGCCGAGCGCGGCGCCGATTGCCAGCCCGGCAGTTTATTCAAGAACTTGACCTTGCCATCGTGGCAAGCTCGACACTGCCGGCAACCTCACTCAAAGGAGTCATTCTATGCAAGTGTTCAACGTTCAAGGCATGTCCTGCGGTCACTGCGTCAAAGCCATCACCAACGCGGTGCAGGCCAAGGATCCGGCAGCCAGCGTGCGGGTCGATCTGGCGGCGAAAGAGGTTGGCGTTGAAAGTGCGCTGAGTGCCGAGCAGGTGATTGAGGTTATCAGCGTCGAGGGCTACGCCGTCAAACTCGCCTAGAAGCAAAAGATCGCAGCCTTCGGCAGCTCCTACAGGAGACGCATTCATGTAGGAGCTGCCGAAGGCTGCGATCTTTCGCTGTTTTTATAGTTAGCGAGCTATCGGAATGTTCAAGGCGTCCAGCCGCAGCTAGACTGTCGGGCTGCCGACTTGCCTACCTGGATGCCTGATGAACTTCCGTACCATTCTGATTCTCGGTGCCTTGACCGCCTTCGGGCCCTTGGCCATCGACTTCTATTTGCCTGCATTTCCCGCGATGGCACTGGCCTTCGGCACGGATGAGAAACATGTGCAGATGACCCTGGCGGCGTATTTTGCCGGCCTGTCGATTGGTCAACTGGCGTATGGCCCGGTGGCGGATCGCTTTGGACGGCGGATTCCGCTGCTGGTCGGTCTCGCACTGTTCACCCTGGCATCCCTGGCCTGCGCCTATGCACCGAACCTGGAATGGCTGATTGGTGCGCGTTTCGTGCAAGCGTTGGGCGGTTGCGCGGGCATGGTGATTTCCCGCGCCGTGGTCAGCGACAAATGCGACGCCGTTGGCTCTGCAAAGGTTTTTTCGCAGCTGATGCTGGTGATGGGTCTGGCACCGATTCTGGCGCCGATGCTCGGCGGTCTGCTGGTCAACACCACCGGTTGGCAGTCGATTTTCCTGGTGCTGACCGGTTTCAGCGCCCTGGCCGGCCTCGCGGTCGCGCTCGGTCTGCCGGAAAGCATGCCAGCGAGCATGCCTCGCCAACCGTTGTCCGGTGCTTTTCGCCAGTACGCGCGCCTGCTGAGTGATCGCGTCTATCTCGGCCATGCCCTGACCGGCGGCATCGCCATCGCCGGCATGTTTGCCTATATCGCCGGCTCACCGTTCATCTTTATCAAGCTGTATGGCGTGCCGGCTGAGCACTTCGGCTGGCTCTTCGGCACCAACGCGGCGGGTTTCATTTTGGTGGCGCAGATCAATGCGCGGCTGTTGGCCAAGCGCGGTCCGGCGTTTCTGCTGTCGCGGGCGGTGTGGGTTTATCTGGCGGCGGGGCTGACCTTGCTGGCGGTCAGCGCGTTGCACACCGCATCCCTGTGGCCGCTGCTGATTCCTTTGTTTATCTGCGTGTCCAGCCTGGGTTGCATCAGCCCGAATGCGGCCGCCTGCGCGATGAATGGCCAAGGCGCGCGCGCGGGCAGCGCCTCGGCATTGCTCGGCTGCATGCAATTCAGCGTCGCCGCCGGGGCTTCGGCGCTGGTCGGCGTGTTGCACGATGGCACCGCCGTGCCGATGGCCATCGTCATCAGCGTTTGCGGTTTGCTGGTGGTGTGCGTCGCGTTGCTCACCCGGCGCCTGCAAAATGCCCGGGCGCTGGCGCAAGCGCAGGCCGAGGCCTAAAAAACCTCAGCCGGCAGCGCGCTGCTGGCTGCGGTCGGGAATCTGATGGGGCGCGCAAAGTCGCGCTTCGAGGGTGCGGGTGAAGGCCAGTGCTTCGGCTTCACTGCGGAATGTCACGGCGTGTTGGTCCAGTCGAACCTGCCATTGAGACTTTGCCACTTCTTTTATCAGGATCTTCATTGCTGACCTCCCTTGCGTAAAAGATGTATCGCAGAGGCTTCGATTGTAGTCCTGAATACGATCGCAATTGTGACAAGGGTCAGCCATCTGACTGACGGCAAAAGGGGGCGCGCAGCCCCCGCCAGCCACTGTAGGAGCTGCCGAAGGCTGCGATCTTTTGCTCTTAGAAACTTTCTAAAACAATTTTCCCCTTGGCCTTACCGCTTTCCAGCAACTCATGCGCCCGACGCAGATTGGCCGCATTGATCATACCGAAGTGCTCACCCACCGTGGTCTTCAACGTCCCGGCATCAATCAGCTCAGCCACACGATTGAGCAGCTTGTGCTGCTCGATCATGTCCGGCGTCTCAAACAGCGAGCGCGTGTACATGAACTCCCAGTGCAGCGACAGGCTCTTGCGCTTGAGCTTGGTGATATCGAGCGACTTCGGATCGTCGATCAACGCCAGTTTGCCCTGCGGCGCCAGCGCCTCGACCAGTTGATCCAGATGCTGCTCGGTCTGGGTCAGGCTGGCGACGTGAGTGACGTTGTCGATCCCGGCGCGTTTCAGCTCTTCGCTCAGCGGTTGGCTGTGATCGATCACCAAGTCGGCGCCCAGCGCTTTGACCCAATCGCGGGTCTGCTCGCGGGAAGCGGTGCCAATCACCTTCAGCCCGGTCAACTGCTTGGCCAATTGCGTGAGAATCGAACCCACACCCCCGGCCGCGCCAACGATCAACAGGCTCTGGCCTTCATCGCTCTTGCCCTCGCGGATTTGCAGGCGCTCGAACAACAACTCCCACGCGGTGATCGCGGTCAGCGGCAGTGCAGCAGCTTCAGCAAAACCGAGGGATTTCGGCATATGGCCGACGATGCGCTCATCAACCGTGTGCAGCTCGCTGTTGCCGCCAGCGCGGGCAATGGAGCCGGCGTAGAAGACTTTGTCACCGGCCTTGAACAGCGTCACTTCACTGCCGACGGCTTTGACCACACCGGCGACGTCCCAGCCCAGCACTTTCGCCACGCCGTTTTCCGGCGCCACGTTCTGCCGCACTTTGGTGTCGACCGGGTTGACCGAGATGGCTTTGACTTCTACCAGCAGGTCGCGCGGGCCGGCGACCGGTTCTGGCAGTTCGATGTCTTGCAGGGCGTTGTCGTCGGTAATTGGCAGAGATGCGTAATAGGCAATGGCTTTCATGAGTGGCTCCGTACAGGTAATGGAAGAAGGAATCAGGCAATCGCGCCGAGGCGCTTGAGCTCGAAGTGTTCGATGGTCTGGCCGGCAGTGGCCTGGAAGTGCAGGAAGTGCGCGCTGGCGTTGTGCGCCTGGAGAATTTCTTCACTGGCCCAGTGTTCGATCACATAGAAAATCTGCGGGTCGGCGAGATCGCGGTGCAGGTCGTACTGGCTGCAACCGTCTTCGGCGCGGCTCGGTGCAACCAGTGCGCGCAGGCCCTGTTCGAGAAGATCCTGTTGGCCGGGTTTGGCGATCAGGGTGGCGATGGCGGTGAATGGCTGGGACATGCTCGGCTCCAGAGACGCGGGATGAATTCGATGGGCAGATGATTGGCTATTTCTCTGCAAGATAAAACCGGCTAAAAGAGCAGTCTCTTTCAATATTTTTTTGATAATCGAGGCTGGGAATGCTGCGTTTCGATGACTTGCAGTTGTTTGTCCGGGCGGCGGATCTGGGCAGTCTGTCGGCGGCAGCGCGGGTGATGGACATGTCCGCCGCCGTGGCCAGCGCGGCGTTGAAGCGCATCGAGCAGCAACTCGGCGCGCGTTTGCTGGCGCGTTCGACGCGTAGCTTGCGCCTGACCGCCGAGGGCGAAGGTTTTCTCGAATATGCCCGGGCGGCCCTGAGTAACCTTGATGAAGGCCGGCGTCTGCTGGCCAGCGGGCAGGATCAGGTCAGCGGAGTCTTGCAGTTGTCGGCGCCGTCGGACTTCGGTCGCAACCTGCTATTGCCGTGGCTCGATGAATTTCAGCGCGAGCATCCAAAACTGACCGTGCGGCTGTTACTCGGTGACCGCATCGCCGACCTGTTTCGCCAGCCGGTGGACATCGCCTTGCGTTATGGCGAGCCGGAAGATTCCAGCCTGGTTGCATTACCCATCGCCCCGCATAACCGTCGCGTGCTGTGCGCCTCCCCGGCATACCTGGCCCGTCACGGTGAACCGCGCCAACTCGAACAACTGGCTCAACATAATTGCCTGCTGTACATGCTCGGCAGCCGCGTGCATGACCATTGGAGTTTCCATGACGGCAAGCGCGAAGTCGGCCTGACCGTCAGTGGCGACCGCTTCAGTGACGATGCCGACGTGGTGCGTCTCTGGGCGGTGGCCGGGGCCGGGATCGCCTACAAGTCCTGGCTCGACGTGGGCGCCGATGTCCTCGCCGGTCGCCTGAAAGTGCTGCTGCCCGAACTGTTGTGTGAGCGCGCACCGCTGAATTTGTTGTGCGCCCATCGCGCTCAATTGAGTAAGCCGGTGAACCTTTTGAGGGAAATGCTCGCCAGCCGATGCGCTGAATTGAGTAGTCAATTTCCCGCTTTCTCGAAAGTTGATCATTAGTCGCAGGTAAATAGAGAAATTTCACTCAGCAACAATCACCACCTGCGCAGGCCCCGGCGCGGGACGCGGCAGGTAACACGCTTATACTAGCGACCGCCTCATGCCCGCACTGACACCCGGGCCTGCAGACCTTTGTGCCCAGTCGCCCGGGTTTGATTGACGGGCGCGCAACTGCCGCGATCGAGCGCCGCAGCAGGTTGCGTCAGTGGCCTGCGTGGCCCCGGTTCATGGCGTATTTCGCGTCTTGGCCGACGACTCATTACTGGTCAAGATGTCCGCGAGCAGTAGACGATACGATTCAACAGGGAGTGAATATATGGAACATGCACCTTGCATCAGCCAGATCGCCACGTTGCTGGCTGACCCCAAGCGCAGCGCGATGATGTGGGCGTTGATGGACGGCTCGGCCCGGCAAACCGAGGAACTGGCGTTGCTGGCGGGGCTGTCGCCGTCATCCGCCAGCGCTCACCTGACGCGGCTGGCCACGGGGGGCCTGTTGAAAGTCGAAATGCGCGGTCGCAAGCGGTTTTTCCGGCTCTCGGCTCCCGAGGTCGGGGCAGCGATAGAGGCGTTGGCCAGCGCTACCATTGCCAGTGCACCGCGCGACATCCCCGCCGTGTTCAAGCGTTCCACACCCATTGCCAGGGCGCCGGCAGCACCGTCGTCATTGTTGCGCGCACGTTTCTGCGATGACCATTTGGGCGGCACGCTGGCCGCCGATCTGTACCAGCGCCTGCTCGATGCTGGCTGGATCGAACAGATCGAGCAACGGGTCGTGGTCACGCTCAAGGGCTCGACGCAACTGGCCAAGCGTGGTGTGTTTATCCAGGCGCTGGCCCACCGCAATGTGCAAGTGGCTTGCGCCTGTCCGGACTGGAGCGAAAGACGCCCGCACATGGGCGGCACGCTTGGTGCGGCGTTGTTGCAGTTGTTCATGCAGTCCGGCTGGCTGACCTTGCCTCACGATTCCCGTGCGCTGCAATTGACCGCCACCGGGCAGCGCGAAATCCATCGATTCGCCAAGGAGACCGAGCTGGAAATGGCGTTGTAGAGCAATCGTCGCGTCGCCCACGACTGCGAACAGGTCGCATCCAGCACGAGCGCCTGAACGCTATCGCGCACACTCGATCCGGGGACTTTTCGGATGGGGGAGAGGCGGCATGGATACTCGAAGCTTCAGTGCGGCAGAGCGGCTGGAACGCCTGCCGATCAGCGGTTATCACCGGATCATTTTCATCATCATTGCCTTGGCATTTTTCTTCGATTCGATGGACCTGGCGATGATGACGTTCCTGCTCGGCTCGATTAAGGCCGAGTTCGGTCTGAGCAGCGCGCAGGCCGGGCTGCTCGCCAGTTCGAGTTTTTTCGGCATGGTGCTGGGCGCGTCGCTGTCCGGCATGCTCGCCGACCGCTTCGGGCGTAAACCGGTGTTTCAGTGGAGCATCGTGTTGTGGGGCGTGGCCAGTTACCTGTGCTCGACGGCGCAAACGGTCGAGGCACTGACGCTGTTCCGCATCCTGTTGGGGATCGGCATGGGCATGGAGTTCCCCATTGCACAGTCGATGCTCTCCGAGCTGATTCCGGCGCAGCGGCGCGGGCGCTACATCGCGTTGATGGACGGCTTCTGGCCGTTGGGGTTTGTCGCGGCGGGCGTGCTCTCGTACTTCCTGCTGCCGCTGATTGGCTGGCGCGACATCTTTTTGGTGTTGGCGATACCGGCGGTGTTTGTGTTGGCGATCCGTTTTTTCATTCCCGAGTCGCCGCGCTGGCTGGAACAGGCTGGGCATGATGAAGCGGCGGACAAGGTGTTGAACGGCATCGAAGCGCGGGTGCGATCCTCGCTGGGTGGTGTGGCGCTGCCAGAACCGATTCGCTTGCCGCGCACCGTGACGCCGCCGGGCAACTTCTTTTCGGCGCTCAAGCAGATCTGGTCGCCGCAATATCGCCAGCGCACGACGATGATCTGGAGCCTGTGGTTTTTCGCCCTGCTGGGGTTTTATGGGCTGACGTCGTGGCTGAGTGCGCTGCTGCAACAGTCGGGTTTTGCCGTGACGCAGTCGGTGTATTACACGGTGCTGATTTCGCTGGGCGGGATTCCCGGATTTTTGATGGCGGCGTGGCTGGTCGAGCGCTGGGGGCGTAAACCGGTGTGCATCGTCACCTTGCTCGGCGGCGGGGTGATGGCGTTTCTGTATGGGCAGAGCGCGGTGTTCGGCGGCAACGTGGCGCTGCTGATCAGCACCGGGTTGTTGATGCAGTTTTTCCTGTTCGGCATGTGGGCCGTGCTCTATACCTACACGCCGGAGTTGTATCCGACTTCGGCGCGCGCGACGGGCTCGGGGTTTGCCTCGGCGATTGGCCGCGTGGGCTCGCTGCTCGGGCCGTTGGTGACCGGGTTGGTGTTCCCGATTACCGGGCAGGGCGGGGTGTTTGCGCTGGGCGCGGCGTGCTTCGCGATTGCGGCGGGGGTGGTGTGGTTGTTCGGGATGGAGACGCGGGGTAAAACCCTGGAGGAACTGACCGAGGTCGTCTGAAAAGATCGCAGCCTGCGGCAGCTCCTACAGGGTTATGTGTACACCTGTAGGAGCTGCCGAAGGCTGCGATCTTTTGCTTTTAGGGTTTTACCAGGCGCGCATCGAGGCTGTTTTGCGCCAGGCGCTTGGCCTGATCCTGAGTCATGCCCAAATGCTCATGCAGCGCGTAGAAGTTCTCGGTCACGTAACCACCGAAATACGCCGGGTCATCGGAGTTCACCGTGACCTTCACGCCACGCTCGAGCATGTCGAGAATGTTGTGCTGCGACATGTGATCGAACACGCAGAGTTTGGTGTTCGACAACGGGCACACGGTCAGCGGGATCTGCTCGTCGATGATCCGCTGCATCAGGCGCTCGTCTTCGATGGCGCGTACGCCATGGTCGATGCGCTGGATTTTCAGCAGGTCGATGGCTTCCCAGATGTACTCGGGCGGGCCTTCTTCGCCAGCGTGGGCAACGGTCAGGAAGCCTTCGTGACGGGCACGATCGAACACGCGCTGGAACTTGCTCGGCGGGTGGCCCATTTCGGAACTGTCGAGGCCGACAGCAACAAACGCGTCACGGAACGGCAGCGCCTGATCAAGGGTTTTCTCCGCTTCTTCTTCGCTCAAGTGGCGCAGGAAGCTGAGGATCAAACCGCTGGTGATACCCAGTTGCTGCTCGCCATCCTTCAGTGCCGCGGCGATGCCATTGAGCACCACTTCAAACGGGATGCCCCGGTCGGTGTGGGTCTGTGGGTCGAAGAACGGTTCGGTGTGAATCACGTTCTGTGCTTTGCAGCGCAGCAGGTACGCCCAGGTCAGGTCGTAGAAATCCTGCGAGGTGCGCAGTACATCGGCGCCCTGGTAATACAGGTCGAGGAATTCCTGCAGGTTGTTGAAGGCGTAAGCCTTGCGCAGGGTTTCCACGTCATTCCACGGCAGCGCGATCTTGTTGCGTTCGGCCAGGGCGAACAGCAGCTCGGGCTCCAGCGAGCCTTCCAGGTGCAGGTGCAGTTCAGCCTTGGGCAAGGCGTTGAGCCAGTCGTACATATTCTTTTCTCATCAGGTGCAATGGCGGCATTCTACAGATGCTCGCCGAAACAATTGGCAAAACCTGACCAAGCGATCCATCAAACGGCTTCCTGCTCACGGCGATAAGCGTAGGTATCGGCGAAGCGCGACAGCAGGAATTCGGCACAAGTGGTCGTCGGATATTTCGCTGGATGCTGTGCGTCCTGACAACCGGGCAGGCATTCGATGCGCGTGTCCGGGTGCGGCTCGGCGAAGAACGGCATCGAATAGCGATCCACGCCCAGCGGGCTGATCACCCGGTGCGGGGTCGAGCGATAACGATCATTGCTCCAGCGCGCCATCATGTCGCCGAGGTTGACCACGAAAGTGCCGTCGATCGGTGGCGCGTCGATCCATTCGCCTTTGACGTTTTTCACTTGCAGGCCGCCGGCGCTGTCCTGATAGAGCAGGGTGATGCAGCCGTAATCGGTGTGCGCACCGGCGCCTTGCTGCTCGGCGGAGCTGGCGGTGTGGCGCGGGGGGTAATGGATCATGCGCAGCACGCTGACCGGATCAACGAAGCGGCTGTCGAAGAAATCGCGTTCGATGTCGAGGGCGAGGGTCATAGCGCGCAGCAGGGTTTGTGCGAGGGCTTGCATGTCGAGGTAGTGCTGCTCCATCAAGTCTGCCCATCCCGCTTGCGCTGGATGACGGTTCGGCCCGCGCAGCGGTTTTTCCGCGAGTACATCGGGATGCTCGGCCGGCAGGTGCAGGCCCATGTCGAAGGTTTCTTTGAGGTCGCTGGGTTTGCTCGGGTCGAGTTGCTCGGTGGCGATGGCGCCGTAACCGCGATGGTGGCGGGTCTGGGTGATGTCGATCTTGAGTTTTTCTGCGGCGGGCAGGGCGAAGAAGCGTTGGGTGTGATCGAGCACGGCGGCGATGCGCTGCGCTGAAATCGGATGACCCTTTATGTAGAAAAAACCCCATTCGCGGCAGGCCAGGTCAATTTGTTCAGCCACGGCAGGCCAGGCGTTTTCGTCGTCGGAATAGAGCGGGCTGATGTCGATGATCGGAAGCTGATCCATACACAATCCTTGAAAAGTACGGGAGATCGTTCCCACGCTCCGCGTGGGAATGCCTCAATGGACGCTCTGCGTCCGCTTTTGGCAGGGACGCGGAGCGTCCCGGGCGGCATTCCCACGCAGAGCGTGGGAACGATCTGGGTCAGGTGGGTTACTTCGGCATCTCGGCCTTCATGCCTTCAACGTAGTAGTTCATCGACGCCAGTTCCGCATTCGTCGCACTCACGCCCGCTGGGATTTTCTCGACCCCGGCCTGATCCTTGATCGGCCCGGTAAACGGCTGGAACGCACCGCTCTTGATGTCAGCAATAATCTGCTCGGCCTCGGCTTTCACCGGCGCTGGCACCAGATCGCTGATCGGCAGTTCAACCGTACCTTCCTTCAACCCGCCCCAGTAATCCTGCGATTTCCAGGTGTGATCGATCACGCTCTGCGTCGCCTGAATATAGTGCGGCGCCCAGTCGTTGACGATCGAGGTCAGCACTGCTTTCGGCCCAAAGTGCGCCATGTCCGAGGCATAACCCACCGCGTACACGCCACGACGTTCTGCGGCCTGAATCGGCGCCGGGCTGTCGGTGTGCTGGAACACCACGTCGACGCCCTGATCGATCAACGCGTTGGCCGCATCCGCTTCCTTGCCCGGATCGAACCAGGAGTTGACCCACACCACTTTGATCTCGGTGCCCGGGTTGTATTTGTTCAAGGCCAACTGAATCGAGTTGATGTCGCGGATCACCTCGGGGATCGGGAACGAGGCGACGTAGCCGATTTTCTTGGTCTTGGTCATTTTGGCCGCGAGGAAGCCGCCGACGTAGCGACCTTCGTAGGTGCGCGCCAGATAGGTGCCGAGGTTCTTGTCCTGTTTGTAGCCGGTGGCGTGTTCGAAGGTCACCTTGGGAAACTGCTTGGCGACTTTCAGCGTCGGGTTCATGTAGCCGAAAGAGGTGGTGAAGATCAGGTCGTAATTGTCCTTGGCCATGTTGCGGATCACCCGCTCGGCGTCGGCGCCTTCGGCGACGTTTTCCACATAGTTAGTGGTGATCTGATTGCCGAACTTCTCGGCGAGTGCCTTGCGCCCCTGCTCATGCTGATACGTCCAGCCGTGGTCACCGATCGGGCCGATGTAGACGAAACCGACCTTGAGCGGATCGGCAGCGCTGGCACTCAGGCTGATCCCCAGACCGAGGGCGGCGCACAGCAGTTTGTGCAGCGGACGTATTTGCATGAATTCGAACTCCATTTTGTTGTGTGTGGTCAGGGCCAATGCAAATTGCTGACCAACAGGACAACAAACAAAAAAGATCGCAGCCTTCGGCAGCTCCTGCATGGGAATGCGCAACCTGTAGGAGCTGCCGAAGGCTGCGATCTTTTCAGCGCCAGAACCAACGCAGTGCAAGTTCGCGAGTTCACGCCATTGCTTGGTGCGCTAAGGTGTAACGAAACGTTAGCGCCGCCCCGCAGTCAGTAGCTCATTCGCACTCTTCGGCAAAAAGGCCCGTTATGCTCACCATCCTCAAGCAAGAAAGTTTTCTGCTACTGGCCGTCATCGCTGCGTGCGTCGCCTATCCGTTGGAACACTGGATGCTGCACAGCGGCCAGATCGTCGCGCTGACTGCCGGCCTGGTACTGATCGCCTTCATCGTCGCCGCCTCGATGCGCGTCGCCCATCACGCCGAATTGCTCGCGGAAAAGGTCGGCGACCCTTACGGCACGATGATCCTCACACTCGCGGCCGTGCTGGTCGAAGTGGTGATTCTGGCGATCATGATGAGCAACGAAGCGTCGCCCACACTGGTGCGCGACACGATCTATTCGGCGGTGATGCTCGACATCAACGGCATCCTCGGCCTCGCCGCGCTGATGGGCGGGATCAAACACGGCGAACAGTCCTACAACGACGATTCGGCGCGCAGCTACAGCGTGATGATCCTCACCGCCATGGGCGTGTCGATGGTGGTTCCGGAGTTTATTCCTGAGGCCAACTGGAAGATTTATTCGGCGTTCACCATCGGTGCGATGGTGGTGCTTTACGCGCTGTTTCTGCGCATGCAGGTCGGCCCGCACAGTTACTTTTTCAGCTACAGCTATCCGGATAAACGCCGCAAGAAAGAACCACAGGACGCGCAGGTGAAAGCACCGAGCATCGGCCTGTCGATCGGCATTCTGGTGTTTGGCATTGTGGTGATCGGCGCACTGGCCGAAGTGATGTCGAAGACCCTCGATCTGGGTCTGGAAGGCACGGGCGCGCCGCCGGTGATCACGGCGATTCTGGTGGCGGCCATTTCAGCCGCGCCGGAGATTTTGACCGCGTTGCGCGCAGCGTTGGCCAACCGCATGCAGTCGGTGGTGAACATTGCGATGGGCGCGTCGCTGTCGACGGTGATTCTGACGGTGCCGGTGATGGAAGCGATGGCGCTGTATACCGGCCAGCCGTTTCAGATGGCGATGACGCCGGTGCAGACGGTGATGATTTTCCTGACGTTGATCGTCAGCGCGATCAACCTCAATGACGGCGAAACCAATGCCATCGAAGGCATGACGCACTTTGTGCTGTTTGCGACGTTCATCATGCTGTCCCTGCTCGGCCTTTGATTTGATCGTTCCCACGCTCCGC
>NZ_AKJD01000084.1 GCF_000282515.1 Pseudomonas sp. GM80 | reverse complement strand
GCGATCTTTTGATCTTGATTGTCAAAAAACAGGATCAAAAGATCGCAGCCTGCGGCAGCTCCTACAGGGGATCGCATAACAATAATAAGAATGCTGCATCAGAGGCTGACTGCCATGGCCGCACCTGCCCCGCCGCTGTCCCACGACGCGATCGTCCAGACTTCCTGGCAACGTTGCCGCGCGTTCGGTCTCGACCACCAGAGCACGCCGGCCTTCGATCAGTTGCCCGCCGCCGGCATCACGCATCTGCTCGACAGCCATCATTCACTGGTGCAGACCACGCATCAGGAAGTCCTGCCCTATTACGAAAACATCCTCAGCAACTCCAACTGCCTGATCATGCTCGCCGACAATCAGGGCCAAGTGCTGACCTCGTGGGGCACGCAACGCTTTATCGAACCGAATCTGGCCCGGGGGTTTCAGGCCGGTGCGAGCTGGATGGAGCGCTGCAGCGGCACCAACGCGATCGGCACAGCGCTGGCCTGTGAGCAGGCGGTACACATCGAACACGACGAACATTTTCTGAAAGCCAACCGTTTCATGACCGGTTCCGCCGCGCCGATTTTCGACGCCGAGCGCAAGGTGATTGCCGTGCTCGACGTGTCCAGCGACAGCTACCTGCCGCCCTCGCACACCTTGGGCATGGTCAAGATGATGAGCCAGACCGTGGAGAACCGGCTGATCCTTAACCTGTTTCATGGCCAGCACTTTCAACTGACCTTCAACACCGGACTGAACAACCTCGACAGCCAGTGGGCCGGGTTGTTGATTTTTGATGAGAGCGGACAGGTGCTGTCGGCCAATCGCCGCGCGGACAACCTGCTCGGCGTGCGTTTGTCGCGGGTCAGTGTTGAAAGCCTGTTCAAGGTCTCACTGTTGGAGTTGATCAATCAGCCCGACGGGATGCCGTTTGCCTTGCAGACCTCCGGGCGCAACCGTTTTCAATGTTTGTTGAAGCGGCCGAAACAGGCATCGATTCAACCGCGCGTTTTTGCTGATGAACCCAAAAACGTCGCGCCCACCGCCATCAGCCTCAACACCCTGCACTTCGGCGACAGTCGCGTGGAAAAAGCCGTGCGGCAGGCGGAGCGGTTGCTGGAGAAAGACATTCCGCTGCTGATTCATGGCGAAACCGGGGTCGGCAAAGAAGTCTTCGTCAAAGCTCTGCACCAGGCCAGTTCACGCAGCAAACAAGCCTTCATCGCCGTGAACTGTGCTGCGATCCCCGCCGAACTAGTGGAATCCGAGTTGTTCGGCTACGAGAAAGGCGCGTTCACCGGCGCCAACCAGAAAGGCAGCATCGGCCTGATTCGCAAGGCAGACAAAGGCACGTTGTTCCTCGACGAAATCGGCGACATGCCGTTGCCGACTCAGGCGCGGTTGCTGCGGGTATTGCAGGAGCGTTGTGTGCAGCCGGTGGGCAGTAGTGAGTTGTTCCCGGTGGATTTGCGGATTATCTCGGCGACTAACCGATCCTTACGCGAACAAGTGCAGTTGGGGCGGTTTCGTGAGGATTTGTATTACCGCATTGGTGGCTTGACCCTGGAGCTGCCACCGCTACGCGAGCGCAGTGACAAGGAGGCGTTGTTTAAACGGCTGTGGGAGCAGCATCGTGAGCCGACCCAATGGGCGGGGTTGAGTCGTGAAGTGTTGGATTTGTTCGATCGGCATCCGTGGCCGGGCAATTTACGGCAAGTCAGCAGCGTGATGCAGGTGGCGCTGGCGATGGCCGAGGAACAACCGGTGCGGCCGGAGCATTTGCCGGATGATTTTTTTGTTGATCTGGAGATTGAGCCGGTGGAGTGCTCGGCGCCGTTGGGGGTTGATCTAAATGATGTGGAGGCGTTGAACCGTGAGTTGAAGGCTTCCGGGGGTAATATTTCGCATTTGGCGCGGCGGTTGGGGGTGAGTCGGAATACGCTTTATAAGCGGTTGCGGCAGTTGGGCGGTTAGCAGCGCAGATCAAAAGATCGCAGCCTTCGGCAGCTCCTACAGGGATCGTATGTAGGAGCTGCCGAAGGCTGCGATCTTTTGACTTTAAATGGCTGGCTCAACCTGCACAGCCGAAGCCGCCGCCAATGTGCGCAACCCCGCCAGCACAACGACCACCATCATCAAACCCGCACCAATAGCCACCGCAAATCCCGCTCGTGCGCCAAGGGCATCAATCACCATCCCCGCCAACATGCCGCCGAGTGCAACACCCACGCTGATCCCGGTGGTCATCCACGTCAGCCCCTCAGTAATCCTCGATGGCGGGATGATGATCGTCCCCAGCTTCATGACCACGACCATCGTTGGCGCAAACGAAATCCCGGCGATAAACAACGTCGCTGACAGGACATAAACGTCCGCTGCGAAAATCGGCAACACACCGGTAAACGCCGTGACCAATATCCCGATCAGGAACTGCTTTTCGATCGCCAGCGAAACCCTCATCGCACCGAATGTCAGTCCCGCGACCAGTGAGCCAAACGCATAGGCGGCGAGGATGAAGGTTGCGGAGGCTGGCCAGCCTTGCGCATTGGCGAACGCGACGACGGCGACGTCGATTGCTCCGCCAATGACGCCCATCGCCAACAGCGCGAGGACAATGGTGCGAACGCCGGGGATCAGCAAGGTCGAGCCACTATGGCTGGCGTGGCCCACGACAACCTTGGGTTCAGTCTGGCGTTGCAGGAGAAACGCCGTCACCCCGACGGCCAGTAACCCGACCGCAACCAGTGGCCCGGCTTCGGCGAAAAAGCTCACGCTCAAACCGATCGCCAGTGGCGGGCCGACGATGTAGGCCAGTTCGGTGAGGACGGTGTCCAGCGAGAACGCCGTGTGCAGTTGCGGCTTGCCTCGGAACAGCTGCGTCCAGCGCGCGCGGATCATCGACGGCATGCTCGGCATCGTCCCCGCCAGTGCGGCCAGGACGAACAGCAATGCGGCGGGTGCGCGCAAATATACGGCGGTGATCAGCGCCAGCAGCATGCCGATGCTGAATGCCGTGACGATGGGCAGCACGCGACTCTGGCCGTGTTGGTCGACCAGTCTGGAGATGTGCGGGCCGAGCAGTGCATTGGCCAGGGTGAATGTACCGGCGACTGCGCCGGCCAGCCAATAGACGCCGGTTTGCTGGACCAGCATGGTGATGATGCCGATGCCGATCATTGCCTGTGGCAACCGCGCGATGGAGCTCGCGAGCACTAACCCGGTGGCGCCGGGCGTTGTGAGCAGTTCGCGATAGTGATTTGCCATGATTTCTCCTTTGCACAATCGTCATCGACGCAGCATCCGGCTGCGGCAGACATCAAGACCTACGCGCAGAGCAAAAGCAACCCTGGCTAAAAGCGCAGATCAAAAGATCGCAGCCTTCGGCAGCTCCTACATGGAAATGCAATCACTGTAGGAGCTGCCGAAGGCTGCGATCTTTTGACTTTAAAAAACAAAACCCGCACAAGGCGGGTTTTGTTTTGCAGCCAAACACAGCTATCAGTCAGCCAGACGCCAGGTCGTGCCACCCTTGCCGTCTTCCAGCACCACGCCCATGGCAGTGAGCTGGTCGCGGATACGATCCGACTCAGCCCAGTCCTTACCCGCACGTGCTGCCAGACGCGCCGCAATCAGCGCATCGACTTCAGCCGCATCGACACGCCCTTCGGCGCCCGCCTGCAGGAAGTCATCGGCCTCAAGCTGCAACACACCCAACACGCTCGCCAGCTCTTTGAGACGTGCCGCCAGACCCGCCGCTGCATCGAGATCGCTCTCACGCAGACGGTTGATCTCACGCACCATCTCAAACAACACAGCGCACGCTTCCGGCGTACCGAAGTCGTCGTTCATCACCGTGGTGAAACGCTCGACGAACGCTTCACCGCCCGCCGGCGCCACAGTCGGCAGGCCTTTCAACGCGTGGTAGAAACGCTCGAGTGCGCCTTTGGCGTCCTTGAGGTTGTCTTCCGAGTAGTTGATCGCGCTGCGGTAGTGGCTCGACACCAGCAGGTAACGCACGACTTCCGGGTGGTACTTTTCCAGCACGTCGCGGATGGTGAAGAAGTTGTTCAACGACTTGGACATCTTCTCGCCATTGATGCGAATCATGCCGCAATGCATCCACGCGTTGGCGTAGGTCTTGCCGGTGGCCGCTTCGCTCTGGGCGATTTCGTTTTCGTGGTGCGGGAACTCGAGGTCGCTGCCGCCGCCATGAATGTCGAAGGTCTCGCCGAGGCAGCAGGTGGACATCACCGAGCACTCGATGTGCCAGCCCGGACGCCCTGCGCCCCACGGCGATTCCCAGCTCGGCTCGCCCGGCTTGGTAGCTTTCCACAGGACGAAGTCCAGCGGATCCTGCTTGGCTTCGTCGACTTCGATGCGCGCGCCGATGCGCAGGTCTTCGATTTTCTTGCGCGACAGCTTGCCGTAGCCCATGAACTTGGCGACGCGGTAGTACACGTCGCCATTGCCCGGGGCGTAGGCGTAACCCTTGTCGATCAAGGTCTGGATCATGCTCAGCATGCCCGGAATATGATCGGTGGCACGCGGTTCCATGTCCGGCTTGAGGATGTTGAGGCGCGCCTCGTCCTCGTGCATCGCGGTGATCATGCGCTCGGTCAGTGCGTCGTACGGCTCACCGTTTTCGCGGGCACGATTGATGATCTTGTCTTCAATGTCGGTGATGTTGCGCACGTAGGTCAGGTTGTAACCGCTGAACCGCAACCAGCGGGTCACCAGGTCGAACGCGACCATGCTGCGGCCGTGGCCAATGTGGCAGTAGTCATACACGGTCATCCCGCAGACGTACATGCGCACATTGTTGCCATCGAGCGGCTTGAAGACTTCTTTGCTCTTGGTGAGCGTGTTGTAAATCGTCAGCACTTTATATTTCCTTGACGCGAAATCACTGGCCCCACGAATCACGCAGGGTCACGGTACGGTTGAATACCGGCTGACCTGGTTTCGAGTCCTTCAAATCAGCGACGAAGTAACCTTCGCGCTCGAACTGGAAACGGTCTTCCGGCTGTGCATTGCCAAGCGATGGCTCCGCACGACAACCGGTGAGTACCTGCAGCGAATCAGGGTTGATGTTGTCGAGGAAACTCGCGCTGTCTTCAGCCTTCTCAGGGTTGGCCGAACGGAACAGGCGATCGTACAGACGCACTTCGCACTCGACGCTGGCCGCAGCCGGTACCCAGTGGATCACGCCTTTGACCTTGCGGCCTTCAGGGTTCTTGCCGAGTGTTTCCGGGTCGTACGAGCATCGCAGTTCGACGATGTTGCCGTCGGCGTCCTTGATCGCTTCGTCGGCACGGATCACGTAGCTACCGCGCAGACGCACTTCACCGGCCGGTTCCAGGCGCTTGTAGCCCTTCGGCGGCTCTTCCATGAAATCGTCACGGTCGATGTAGATTTCCCGGGCGAATGGCAGCGCGCGCACGCCCATGTCTTCTTTCGGGTGGCGCGGCAGTTCGAGGTTCTCGACCTGGCCTTCCGGGTAGTTGGTGATCACGACTTTCAGCGGACGCAGCACGCACATGGCGCGCGGCGCGGTGTGATCGAGGTCGTCACGGATGCTGAATTCGAGCATGCCGAAGTCAACCACGCCGTCGGAACGGTTGGTGCCGACCATTTCGCAGAAGTTGCGGATCGATTTCGGCGTGTAGCCACGGCGGCGGAAGCCCGACAGCGTGGACATGCGCGGATCGTCCCAGCCATGCACGTGCTTTTCATCGACCAGTTGCTTGAGCTTGCGCTTGCTGGTGATGGTGTAGTTGAGGTTCAGACGGCTGAACTCGTACTGACGCGGGTGCGCCGGCACTGGCAGGGCGTCGAGGAACCACTCGTACAGCGGGCGATGGCTTTCGAATTCCAGGGTGCAGATCGAGTGGGTGATGCCTTCGATGGCATCCGACTGACCGTGGGTGAAGTCGTAGTTCGGGTAGATGCACCACTTGTCACCGGTCTGGTGGTGATGCGCGTGGCGAATGCGGTACATGATCGGGTCGCGCAGGTTCATGTTCGGCGAGGCCATGTCGATCTTCGCGCGCAGCACGCGGGCGCCGTCCGGGAATTCACCGGCACGCATGCGCGCAAACCAGTCGAGGTTCTCTTCAACCGAACGGTCACGGAACGGGCTGTTTTTGCCCGGCTCGGTCAGGCTGCCACGGTATTCCTTGGCTTGCTCCGGAGTCAGGTCGTCGACGTAGGCCTTGCCAGCCTTGATCAGCTCAACGGCCCAATCGTGCAACTGGTCGAAATACTGCGAGGCGTAGCGCACTTCGCCGGACCATTCAAAGCCCAGCCATTTGACGTCGGCTTCGATCGCGTCGATGTATTCCTGATCTTCCTTGGCCGGGTTGGTGTCGTCGAAACGCAGATGCGTGACGCCGCCGAACTCCTGGGCCAGGCCGAAGTTCACGCAGATCGACTTGGCGTGGCCGATGTGCAGGTAGCCGTTGGGCTCCGGCGGGAAACGGGTGACGATCTGCGTGTGCTTGCCCGAGTCCAGGTCTGCCTGGATGATCGGCCGCAGGAAATTGACCGGCACGGCAGGGCCGGACTTGGCATTCGAGGTAGGGTCGACAGTGGGCTTGCTCATAGGATCCTTGACTTACAGGTGCGCGGCCGCAGAGGGGCCAGACAAAACAAAGCCGCTATCATAGCCGATGCTGTCAAGGGGCTGACAGAGCAGGCCCTATAAAGGTGTGCTTTTTATCGCCGGGAATTGAAAAACAGCCTCGAAATTCGCGCCTGTCACGCTAAACTGCGCACCTTGGCCCACGCTGGCTGAACCGGTTTGGGGGCTCGATGTCCCAAAACCACGAATTCCTCTAAAGAGTAGCGATCATGACTCAAGTTAAATTGACCACCAATCATGGCGACATCGTCATCGAACTGAACGCTGAAAAGGCGCCGATCACCGTCGCCAACTTCATCGAGTACGTCAACGCCGGTCACTACGAAAACACCGTTTTCCACCGCGTCATCGGTAACTTCATGATCCAGGGCGGCGGTTTCGAGCCAGGCATGAAGGAAAAGAAAGACAAGCGTCCAAGCATCCAGAACGAAGCTGACAACGGTCTTTCCAACGAGAAGTACACCGTTGCCATGGCCCGCACCATGGAGCCGCATTCGGCTTCCGCGCAGTTCTTCATCAACGTGGCTGACAACACTTTCCTCAACCACAGCGGCAAGAACGTGCAGGGCTGGGGTTACGCGGTATTCGGTAAAGTGACTGCCGGCACCGACGTTGTCGACAAGATCAAAGGCGTGTCGACCACCATGAAGTCCGGCCACCAGGACGTACCAGCAGACGACGTGATCATCGAGAAAGCCGAGATCATCGAAGCGTGATATTGCTGATTTCAGACTTGCATCTGGAAGAGGAGCGCCCGGACATTACCCGGGCGTTTCTGGATTTGCTCGCCGGACGCGCCCGCTCGGCGAGTGCGTTGTACATTCTCGGCGACTTCTTTGAAGCGTGGATTGGCGACGATGCCATGACACCCTTCCAGCGTTCCATCTGCCAGGCCCTGCGCGATTTAAGCGACAGCGGCACGGCGATTTTTCTGATGCACGGCAATCGCGACTTCATGCTCGGCAAGGCCTTCTGCAAGCAGGCCGGCTGTACGTTGTTGAAGGACCCGAGTGTCGTGCAGTTTTACGGCGAGCCAGTGCTGCTGATGCACGGCGACAGCCTCTGCACCCGCGACGTTGGCTATATGAAACTGCGGCGCTATCTGCGTAATCCGATCACCCTGTTTGTCCTGCGCAACCTGCCCCTGAGCAGCCGCCATAAACTGGCGCGCAAACTGCGCAGTGAGAGCAAGGCGCAGACGCGGATGAAGGCCAATGACATTGTCGATGTCACGCCCGAGGAGATTCCGCGGATCATGCAGGAATACGGGGTGAAAACCCTGATCCACGGGCACACCCATCGCCCGGCGATCCACAAGTTGCAGATCGGTGATGAAGCGGCGAAGCGGATTGTGCTCGGGGATTGGGATCGACAGGGTTGGGCGTTGCAAGTGGATGAGAGCGGCTACGCCCTGGCGCCGTTCGATTTCGCCCCGCCACCCGCCCTGCCCGCCCCGATCCTCTAACGATCACTGCTATCCCTGTGGGAGCGGGCTTGCCCGCGATGAGGCCATCACATTCAACATCTCTGTTGACTGAAAATCCGCCATCGCGGGCAAGCCCGCTCCCACAGGTTATGTGTTGCCTCAATGTCCGGACGCGGCCGGCCCTGCCTTGGCGGCAAACGGCGGTTTGGCCAGCCACACAATCAGAATCAAGCCCATAAAGCCCCAGCCCAGCAGCGTGAAGTAATCCACGGTAGAGAGCATGTACGCCTGGCTGGTGAGGATCTGATCCATCTGCGCATAAGCCGATTGGCTCGCGCCGCCTAAATGATTCAACGTCTCCCGCGTCGCGGGCTCATAGGTACTGATGCTTTCGCTCATGTACGCATGATGCTGGTCCGCCCGGCGAATCCAGATCCACGTGGTCAGCGACGCCGCAAAGCTACCGCCCAAGGTCCGCAGGAAAGTCGCCAGACCGGCGCCATCGGCGATCTGGTTCGGCGGCAAGTCGGACATCAAGATACTCAGGGTCGGCATGAAGAACAGCGCCACGCCGATGCCCATGAACAGCTGCACCAGGGCGATGTGCTGGAAGTCCACTTCGTTAGTGAATTCCGCACGCATGAAGCAACTGAGGCCAATTGCCAGAAACGCGATCCCGGCGAGCAAACGCAGGTCGAACTTGTGCGCGTACTTGCCGACAAACGGCGACAGCAGCACCGGCAAAATGCCGATCGGCGCCACAGCCAGACCCGCCCAGGTCGCGGTGTAGCCCATTTGCGTCTGCAACCACTGCGGCAGGATCAGGTTGATGCCGAAGAACCCGGCGTAACCCAACACCAGCACCAGCGTACCGATGCGGAAGTTGCGGTAGGCGAACAGCCGCAGGTTGACCACCGGGTGCTGGTCGGTCATTTCCCAGATCACGAACACCGCCAACGCGATCACCGAAATCGCCGCGCCGATGATGATGAAGTTCGACTCGAACCAATCCAGATCATTGCCCTTGTCGAGGATCACCTGCAAGGCGCCAACACCAATGATCAGCGTGATCAGACCGACGTAGTCCATCGGCTGACGACTGGTTTCCACCGGGCGCTTGGCCAATTGCGAACGCACCACCATCACCGCAAAAATCCCGATCGGCACGTTGATGAAGAAAATCCACGGCCAGCTGTAGCTGTCGGTAATCCAGCCACCGAGAATCGGCCCGGCAATCGGTGCGACCACCGTGACCATCGCCAGTAGCGCGAGGGCCATGCCTCGCTTCGCGGGCGGATAGACCGCGATCAACAGGGTTTGCGTCATCGGGTACAACGGCCCGGCGACCAGACCTTGCAGGACGCGGAAGCCGATCAGTTCTGGCATCGACGTCGAGATACCGCAGAGAAACGAGGCCAGCACGAACAGAATCGTGGCCCACAAAAACAGTTTCACCTCGCCGAACCGGCGGCTGAGCCAACCGGTCAACGGCAGCGCAATTGCGTTGCTCACGGCGAACGAGGTGATCACCCAGGTGCCCTGCTCCGAACTCACCCCCAGGTTGCCGGAAATCGTCGGCAACGCCACGTTGGCGATGGTGGTGTCGAGCACTTGCATGAAGGTCGCCAGCGACAGGCCGATGGTGCTGAGCAACAGGCTGGGCGGCGTGAAAGAAGCGTTATTGCTCATCGCGAATCCTTTGGAACCGGGTTGGCGCTGCGTCTGTTACAGACGCGGCTGCCCATGCGGAAAACAATCTATGGGATAAGGAAAACTACTGTGGCGAGGGGATTTATCCCCGTTGGACTGCGCAGCAGTCCCGTCTTTTCCTGATCCAAAGAGGGGCCGCTGCGCGACCCAACGGGGATAAATCCCCTCGCCACAAGGAATTCCTTTTCCCAGATCAATCCCTGTACCTCAGACAAATCCCCTGACCACAGGTGTGATCTCAGCGTTGCGCGGTTTTGCTGACCGCGGCGCTGTTGTCGTGGATCAGCTGCGCAATCATCGCGTCGGCTTCGGCCAGTTGGCGGTCGTAGACGTTGGTGCTGAACGAGGCTTTTTGCGGTGGTTGCTGCGCCAGCACTGGGCCGCTCTGATCGTGCAGGTTCACTTCAACGTTGGTCGACAGACCGACGCGCAGCGGGTGCTTGGCCAGTTCTTCGGCATTGATGTGGATACGCACCGGCACACGCTGAACAATCTTGATCCAGTTACCCGTGGCGTTTTGCGCCGGCAGCAAGGCAAACGCGCTGCCGGTGCCAGCGCCGAGGCTGTCGACGGTGCCGCTGTATTTCACGTCGCTGCCGTAAATGTCGGATTCGATATCGACCGGCTGACCGATGCGCATGTCACGCAGTTGGGTTTCCTTGAAGTTGGCGTCGATCCACAGCTGATCCAGCGGAATCACCGCCATCAACGCGGTGCCCGGTTGCACACGCTGACCGAGTTGCACGGTGCGTTTGGCGACATAACCGGTCACCGGCGCAATCAAGGTGCTACGGGCATTGGTCAGGTACGCCTGACGCAGATCGGCAGCGGCCGACATCACGTCCGGGTGCGATGAAACTACGGTGTCATCAACCAGCGCGCTGGTGGTTTTCAATTGCTGTTTGGCGTTGGCCAGGGCGTTTTGCGCCGAGGTCAGGTCGTCGCGGGCGTGGGACAGTTCTTCCTGGGAAATTGCACCGCCCTGCGCCAGGTTTTTCCGGCGGTTGTAATTGTCCTGAGCTTTCTGCACTTCAGCCTGTTGCGCGTTGACCTGGGCTTTCATGCCATCAACGTTGCTGTACAGACCGCGTACCTGACGCACGGTGCGCGCCAGTTTCGCCTGGGCACTTTGCAGGCCGACTTCGGCATCGTTCGGGTCGAAGTTGATCAGCACCTGACCTTCGTGAACCAGATCACCGTCGTCAGCACCGATGCTGACCACCGTGCCGGTCACCAGCGGGGTGATTTCGACGACGTTACCGTTGACGTAGGCGTCGTCGGTGCTTTCATTGAAGCGTCCGATGAACTCGTGATACGCCCAGACGCCGGCGCAGGCGAGTGCAACCACAACGGCCAGCACCAACAGCATGACTTTGCGTTTGCGCGGGTTGCCGGTGTCCGGGGTGTTGCCTTGAGCTTGGGTGTTTTCGGCAGTGGCCATGACAATTACCTTGAATTAGTTGTGCGGCGTGGCTGGGGTGGCGTTGGCTGCGGTCAGGGTGTCACCCTGGAAGCCGCCGCCCAGCGCTTGCATCAGTTGAATCGACAGGTCGATCTGCTCGGCATTGAGGGTGGCCAGTTGACGCTGGGCCTGCAGCAATTGCTGCTCGATGCTGAGCACGTCCAGGTAGTTGCCGATGCCGGAACCGTAACGCTGGACGACGGTGTTGTAAGAATCCTGGGCAATGTCGGTGGCGTGCTGCTGCGCACCGATCTGCCGGCCGATGTCACGCAACTGGTTGATCGTGTCGCTGACATCGCCCAGTGCCTTCACCAGGCTTTTGTTGTACTGCGCCACCGCCAGATCGTAATCGGCGTCGCGCGCATCGAGGTTGGCGCGCAGGCGTCCGCCGTCGAAGATCGGCACCGAGATGGTCGGGGCAATGTTGAAGAAGCGACTGGCCGAACCGAACATCGCGTCACCCAACAAGGATTCGGCACCGGCCGAGGCCGACAAATTCAAGTTGGGATAGAACTGGGTTTTCGCCGAGTCGATGTCGTTGCTCGCCGCTTCTACGCGCCAGCGCGCGGCGACCAGATCCGGGCGACGACCGAGCAGCTCGGCCGGCAATACCGACGGCACGGCAACAGCGCTGGCTTGCAGGATCTTCGGTCGGGCAATTTCGTTGCCGCGATCCGGGCCTTTGCCGAGCAACACGGCCAAGGCAATTTTTGCACTGTTCAGGCGTTTTTCCGCGTCGATCAGACTGGCTTCGGAACTGGCTTCCAGGCTCTGGGTTTGCTGGAACTGATACTGGCTGTCGATCCCGGAGCTCAGACGACGCTGGCTCAGGTCGAGCATTTGTTTGGTGCGCTTGAGGTCGTCGCTGGCCAGGTCATAAACGATGTGCGCCTGACCGAGATCGCTGTAGGCACGAGCGACGTCGGCGGCGAGCGTCAACTGCGCGGCCTGGCGATCGACTTCAGCGGCGCGGGCCTGACCGAGTGCAGCTTCCCAGGCATCACGCTGGCCGCCCCACAGGTCGAAGTTGTAATTGAAACCGGCGCTGACGTTACGCACGGTGGCGTAGGCATCGCCCTGCCCCAGCGGATCCTGATCCTTGGCCAGACGCGAACGGCTGATGCCGGCGCTGGCGTCGAGGGTCGGATAGCGTGCGGCATCAGCGGCATACGCGGCGGCGCTGGCCTGATGGGCGCGGGCGGCGGCGATCTGCATGTCAGGGCTGTCGTGCAGGGCTTCGCGGATCAGGCCGTCGAGTTGCGGATCGCCCAGGCTCGTCCACCAATCGCTTTTTGGCCACGCGGCGGGCGACAGGGTCACGCCGTTGAGGGATTGGCCGGTTTTCAGGCTCGCCGCGTCAAGGTTTTCGCCTTGAGTGTCGAGGCCACTGTAGTTGGCGCAACCGGCGAGGATCATCGCCGACAGCACCAGGGTCAGGCTGCTGCGCAAGGTTTTACCGCTCATTGTGTTCACCTAAGCGCTGGAGGGTGATCGGGTCACCGGCGGCCAGCAGGATTTTCTTGAGGATGTATTCCAGGGTCTTCAACTCGTCCGGAGTGACGGCGCCGGCCAGTTCATTCATCGCGTCGGCGCCGATGTGCGGCAGGCGATCAGCCAGTTGCTGGCCTTGCTCGGTCAGGGTCAGTTGCACCTGACGGCGATCGCCTTCGCTGCGTTGGCGAGCCAGGAAACCTTTCTGCTCCAGACGATCAAGCATGCGTGTCATCGAACCGCTGTCCAGCGACAGATGCCGGCACAACTCGGCCGGGGTATCGACGCCGTACTGGGCCATGATGATCAACACCTTGAACTGCGCGGCGGTGATGCCGTGGGGTTCCATGTGGGTGTCGATGATCCGGTCCTTGAGCAGCGCAGCACGGCCAAGCAACAGGCCGAGATGGCAGTGTTTGAATTCGTCCGGGGTGAAATGCTTCATGTGCTTACCTAATAACTGCCTAGGCAGTGAATGTATGTCGAGATGTTACTGCCTAGGCAGCGAATGTCAACGAAATAGTTAGGAAGCTTTGTAAATAGTTGACCAATGGGCTGGGAGATTGCGGTGAACACCCTGACGCCATCGCTGGCAAGCCAGCTCCCACAGTGTCCGTGTCGCACACAAAATTCATGCACGCCGCAGAAACCTGTGGGAGCTGGCTTGCCAGCGATTGGGGCGACTCGGTGGAACGTCGGTCAGGAATCGTCAGAGGGATGCACAGGCGGCGGTTGCACTGGATGCACCTCACGCCCACGCAAGGCAGTCGCCACGTACCCAAAGGCGCGTTTGCTCACCGCATAAATGCTGTGCCAACCCGGCGGTGCCGGCTCGATGGCCGCATGCAGCGCTCGCGCATAGTCGAGCACCAGTCCGGGCGTCCAGGCCATTGCCTCGGCGCGTTTGCGCACTTGCGCGGCGACCCAGAACTCGGGGCTGAAGACGACCCGGGCGAAATCCAGCATGCTCGAATGGCCGCGGTTCATCGCCCCTTCAAGGGCCGCTTCGAGGCTATGGGCAACAGCGCTGGAACAATTGCGACTGGTCAGGTTGTACGTGCTGTTCTGCCGATAGTCCGCCCAGAACGCACTGAGTCGCCGGGCATCGTAGCGGGCAAAACTGACCTGCACCGAAGAGGGACACCAGTCCGCCACCTCCCCCGCATAATCAGGCAGAAACCGGCCGGCAACATCGTTGTTCGGCGTCGCCCGCAGCAAGCGCACGAAATCCCCCGCCGAACGATCAATGTCATCCTGCGGGTAATGACTGACGTAGATGTCCGGGCCACATTCCAGTGCCGCATGGCCGGCGGAGATAACGCCGTTGATGTCGACCGCCGCAATGTAGCGATTGAGCAGTCGGTTGCGCACCAAAGTGTCATCGACGGTGCCGCTGGGGGTCCAGACATGCACCACCAGCGCCTCGCTGCTGGCTGGCGCACTGACCGACAAAGGGCTTGTCAGCGGCGGCTGGTGTTTGAAGCGCACCGCTTGCCGCAACAAGGCGCAGCCCGAGAGAAACAGGCTCATGCCAATGCAGAACGGCACCGTGCCCTTATACAGCGTCGGGTACGGTTCGAGGATAAACACGCCAAAGCCGATTTCGAACAAACCCGCCAGCAGCGACACTTGCCACCCAACAAAGCGCACCACCACCGCAGCCGCCAGCCGAAAGCCGCCATCGAGCAAAAACGCCCCGCCAAACAGCACCGCCAGAATCAGCCCGGCAGCATGTTGCCGGTCGACGATCAGCAGCCCCAACAAGAGAAAAGCCAGACCTCGCGCTTTGCGCAGGGCCGCAGCGGTGCCGGCTTGCGGTGCCGGCACCAGCAGCAGGATCAGCGCTTCGAGCAGCAACAGATAGCCGAAGACATGCAGCGGGAAGTACAGAACACCATCCAGCGCATCGATGAAGATGCCCACACCGGCCGCACCCCAGACAATGCCGGTCAGCGCCAGCGCAGACCAACGCTTGCGGACGAATTCATGACCGAGCAAGACCATACTCAAGCGGACCATGTGCGCCCCCTGTTCTCTTCAGGCAGCCGCAAACCGCGCAGCTTTCGAACTGCGGTGAGTCTAATACATTCTGCAAAAGCCGGATCGCAGCGTCGCGACCCGGCTATTGATGACGCGGTTTAGAAATCGCGTTTGTAGAAGATATCCAGCGAACTCGCGACGCCACTGGCGGCTTCCACATAGACCTTCTTGCTCAGCTTGTAGCGCAACGCGATGGTGCTGGCCGGCTCAAACACGCCCACGCCATAACGCAAACTGAGCTTCTCGGTAATATTGCCGCTGGCCACCACGCTGGTGGCATCGCCGCTGCCCGCCGTGTCGAGCTGGAAATCCTGAATCCCCAGATCCTTGGCCAGACTGCTGGTGACCCCGGAACTGCCCATCAAACCCAACCCCAACGCCGCTTGCGCGAGCATGTTGTTGTCTTCGCCGTTGGTGCTCAGCGGACGGCCGAGGACCAGATAGGACAGCGCCTGCTCCTGGCTCATCGCCGGCTCCGAGAAGATCTGCGTGGTCGGTTGCTCGGCGCTGCCGCTCAGACGAATACCGGCGATCACGTCGTCGGTCTGGCGGATCGCTTCGATGTCCAGGTACGGTTGATCGATGGGTCCTGCGAACAGCAAACGCGCGCGGCGCACGGACAGGCGCTGCCCGTAGGCGCTGTAGCGGCCGTCGTTCAGCCACAGCTCGCCACGGGTGTCCATGTTGTCGCCGATGTGCACGTGGCCTTGCACGTTGGCAGTCAGACCAAATCCGGCGAAGGCGAGTTTGTCGTCCCCGACCGCCACGTCGATGTCCATTTTCATGGCCATCGGCGGTTTGCCCTGTTCAGTCTGCGCACCGACGATGATCGTGTCGTCGGAGACTTTCACCGTCGAAGGCGGCAGCTCCCGCACGGTGATTTCGCCTTTGGGCACCAGCACTTTGCCGGCAATTTTCAGCTCATCGTCGGCCATGGAGATTTTCAGGTCCGGCGCCACTTCCAGCTTGGCGTACGGCTCGACGGTGACCGGCAGTTGCGTGCCTTTCAACGCCAGATCGACCACCAGTGCCTGGCCCCAGGCGACGTTACCGTTGAGGCTGCCCTGCCCGCTCTTGCCGCTTTTCCAGCCGCCGTCCAGACGCACCGATTCACCGGCAATCAGGGCAGTGAGTTGCAGATTCTGCAACTCCATCGGCAACTCGGCGCCGGACACTTCACCGTCGCTCAGTTGCACAGTGCCGTTGACCAACGGCGCCAGCAGGCCACCGGAAATCGTGCCGCTGCCGTTGAGACGCCCGGTGAGTTTCTCGACCATCGGCACAAACGGCCGCGCCACCGACAGATCCAGGCCGGTGAGACGGAACGAGCCGCTCAGCGGTTTGTTTTTCGGCAGCGGATTGAGTTGCGCCTGCACCATCAATTCGCCGAGTTTGCCGCCGACGAAATTGAGTTCGGTGTCGACGCGTTTCGGCGTCAGCTTGCTGGTGAGTTTCAGCGTCTGGTACGGGAAGTCCAGCCACTGATCCTTGTCCTTGATGCGCAAGGTGCCGCCGCTGGCGTCGATGCTGACCACGCCGTTCGGGCCGCTGGCCGGCAGGTCCAGTTGCAGGTCGGCGTTGAGCTTGCCCTGCCAGGCGAAGTCTTTCGGCAGCCATTGCGCGAGGCTTTCGATCGGGAATTGCTTGAGGTGGTAGCGCAGTTTCGGCT
This sequence comes from Pseudomonas sp. GM80, assembly GCF_000282515.1. GTDB lineage: Bacteria > Pseudomonadota > Gammaproteobacteria > Pseudomonadales > Pseudomonadaceae > Aquipseudomonas. Next base: position 35,251 of record NZ_AKJD01000084.1, on the reverse strand, counting down.
CCGGCATCAGCCGTTGGTCTTCACCGCACAGGCTGGCACTGCCGGACATCCAGCAATGCGCGCCGAAGTTGATTTTGCCATCGGCGAGACGTTCAAGTTTGGCCGGATTTTGCAGTTTCCAGTCCTGGCCACCGGCCTGAATATCGCCGTTGGCCAAGCGACCCTGCCAGTTGCCCTTGTCCAGATTACCGTCGAGGCCGAGGGCCAGTTTCAGCTTCGGCCCGAGCAAGTCGAGGCTGAGTTTCTGGCTCTTGATGTCGCCTTGGGCGCTGGCGGTCAGCGTGCCCAGCGAGGTGTCACCGGCCTGAATGCCGGAACCCTTGAGGTCAATTTTCGCCCTTTGCGCACTGTCGAGCGTGGCGTCGAGGTTGAGGCTTTGCAGGCGATTGTCCTGGAACGCCAGTTGCGAACCTTGCAGGCCGAGTTTGCCCTGCGGTGCTTTCAGCGTGCCGGCGACATCGACGCGGCCGTTGATCTGCCCGCGCAGCTCTGGCCAGAGCTGGGCCAGACGCGCCAGTTTGATGTCGATCTGCCCGGTGAGCTTCTGTTGCAGACTGCCCTTGCCGCTGATGCTGTTGTCGCCGAGGCGGATTTGCAGGGCATTCAGGTTCCATTGCTCGCCGGCACCGTCAGCCTTGGCCTGGAGGATCGCCGGTTGCCCGCGCAGTTTGCCTTTCAAGTCGAGGTCAGCAGTCAGGCTCAGGCGTTCGTTCTTCATTTCGCCCTGGCTTTTCAGCGGCCCGGCCAACGTGCCCGGCAGTTCAGCCACCCAGTACGCCGGGTTGAGCGCCGAGAGATCCAGCGCCGTGTCCCAGGCGATGCCGTCGGCGAACTGTACGTTGACGTGACCTTCGGCCTTGCCCTGCCCGGCTTGCATTTTCAGTTGCGGCAAGGCGATCTGTTTCAGGCTGCCGCTGAACGGACTGCTCAACGTAAACGCGCCCGCCGGGCCGTCGAGTGCAGCCGCGAAGTTGCCGAGGTATTGACCGTCGGTGTAGGAGACTTCGCCATTAAAGGTACGCAGGGCGACTTGAGGCTCGTCGATTTCGTTGTAGAGCCGATGCCACGGGAAGTCCTGCCAATTGATATTGGCTTGGGCGCTGAGGCCCTTGCTCCAATCGACGCTGCCGCTGAGTTTGAGGCTTTGTTTGTCGTTGGCCGTGAGGTCGAGGCCGGCGATCTGCGCGCCGCTGGCGTCGACTTTGCCTTTGAGCAGCAGCGCCACCGGGCCTTTATCGGCCGGCAGCGTGGCGTTGCCGTTTAACTGGTAACCGTTTTTCAGGTCGCCTTCACCGGTCAGCAGCAATTGATTGAGTTGCAGGGTGTCGGGCAGGTCGGCGCTCGGTTTGAACGCATCGCTGGTGATGCGCACTTTGGCCGGGAGGTTTTCCGCCAGCGGTTGCAATTCGCCGCTCAACTGGCCGTCGAGGTAGCCATGACTGTCGGCATGCAGGTTGAGGGTTTTCAGCAGATCGCCATCGATCTTCAGCGCCAGTGTCCACGGGCCAGTGCCCGGCGACGGCAATGTCAGGTCACCGGCGATGTTCAGCGGCCAGTTACCGGACGGCTGCAGCGTTCCGGACAGGTTCAGGCTGAGGTCGTCGCGCTGCAATTTGATGCTTTCAATCTGCATGCCCTGCGCGGTCCAGTGCGCTGCCAGTTGCAAACCCTTGAGCTGTTCGCTGCCGTTGAACAGCAGACTGCCGACCTTGACGTCGCCCAGTTCGATGGCCAGCGGCAGTTGCAGGTCCGGCAATTTGATCGGACCGCTTTCGGTGGTTTCTTCGCTCGGCGGAAATTGCAGGATGACCTGATCCGCCTGAAGCTGTTCGATGCACAAGGTCATGCGCGTCAGGCACAGCGGCGACCAGGCGAAGATCGCCTGGTTCAGCTCCACCCGGCTGCTGTCCTGCTGCCACAACAGATGATCGGCACTCCATTGCCCGCCAAGACGACCGTGGAAATTGTCTACCGTCAGGCCGGGTATGAGGCCCAATACCCAACGGCTGCCAGCCTGCGTGCCGAGCACGGCAGTGAGGCTCAATACAATCAACAAGACCAACGCCAATAGCGCCAGTGCCGTTATTTTCAAACCACGCTTCACAGCTCAGGCCCCATGGAAAAGTGCAGCCGGATGCCGCCATCGTCGTCGAGTGCATGGGCCAGGTCGAGGCGGATCGGCCCCACCGGCGAGACCCAGCGCACACCAATACCGACCCCGGTCTTGAGGTTCGGCAGTTCGAGTTTGTTGAAGGAATTACCCTGATCGACGAAGGTCGCCACGCGCCATTTCTCGGCGATCGAGTATTGATATTCGACGCTACCGGCGACCATGTAACGGCCCCCGATGCGATCGCCCTCGGAGTTTTTCGGCGACAGGCTCTGGTAGTCGTAACCGCGCACGCTCTGATCGCCACCGGCGAAGAAACGCAGCGACGGTGGCACCGAGTTGTAGCCGTTGGTGGCGCTGCCGCCGACCTGCACACGTCCGAGGAAGCGGTGCTTGTCGAACACCGTGGTCAAGCCTTTGACCAGCGCGGTGCCATATAAAAGGTTGTTGTCGGAACCCAGACCTTCCTTGGCCACTTTGCTTTCGAAGCTCAGGCGATAACCGTTGCGCGGGTCGATGCGGTTGTCGCTTTTAAGGTACGAGTAACTGATGCCGGGCATCAGCAAGGTGCTCAGGCCGGAATCGTCACCGAGTTCGTATTCTTCACGCTGCCATTTCAACGAGATCACCCGCTGCCAGCCGCTCGGCAACTTGCTGTGCCATTCCGGGCCGAAGGTCAGCAGTTTGCTCAAGGTGTCGGAGCCGTCGATGTCTTCGAACTGATAGCCGCCGGCCCAACGCAGTTTGTCGGTCAGTGGCGGGTCGAGCGGAATGTCGTAGAACAGCCCGACGTTTTGTCGCGGCGCCGAGAGTTCGGCTTCCCAGCCATAACTGTCGCCTTGCGGGTTGACCCAGTGGCGCGTCCAGTTGGCCTTGATGCGCGGGCCGACGTCGGTCGAATAACCGAGGCCCAGGCCCATGGTGCGAGGTTTGCGCGTGTCGAGCTTGACGTCGACCGGGATCACATCGTTTTTCGCGGCGGTCGGTGCGGCATCGACGCGCACGCCTTCAAAATAGCCGCTCGATTGCAGGTCGCGGTTGAGCTCGGCGATCAGCTCGGAATCGTACGGTTCACCTTCCTTGAACGGCACCATGCGTTGCAGCAGGTCTTCGTCGAACGGCGTGTCGCCCTCGAATTTGACTTTGCCCAGCGCATAACGCGGGCCGCTGTCGTAGATCAGTTCGACGTCGGCGACACCCGCGCGCGGGTCGACCAGGAGTTTCTGGCTGGTGAAATGGCCACTGAAGAAACCGAAGCGCGAGGCCTGATTCTGAATAAGTCTTTTGGCGTCTTCGTAACGCCCATGGTTGAGCACCGCGCCGGATTTCAGCACGTCGCTTTTCGGTACACGAAAGGATTTGAGGGAGGCCGCCGGGCCGTCGACGCGGACAGTGACGTTGCGCAGGCGAATCGGCTCGCCCGGATCGATGTTCAGCACCAGGCGCGGTTTTTCGCCGCCCTTGACGTCACTCTCGATCTGCGGCTGGTAGTAGCCCAACGCCTGCGCGGCTTTGCGCGCCTGCTCTTCGGCGCCGCGACTGAAGCGCTGCAGAGCTTCTTCGTCACGATCGCCGAGGCTGCCGATATAGCCTTCTATATTGGCCTTGAGTTCGTCGTTGGACGGTTTGATCCGCACGTCCAATTCACTTTGCGCCAGCGCCGCGCAGCTGGATAACAGCATGAGCACGCCACTGGTAAATCTTCCTGGAAACTTCATAGGCGCGGATGCTATCACGGGCTTGGGAGCGTGATAGAACAGGAAATTTCCCGAGAAGTTCGATTGTTATGCTGTTGCAGTTTGTAACACCTGCGGGTTGGCGTGGAAAAATACGTGTTCTCGCACCGGGCCGACGGCAACCTCGCCGATCTCCTCGTAACCCTGCCTTTTATAAAATTCCAGATAACGTGGATTGCCGGTGTCGAGCACCACGCCTTGCGAGGTTTCATCGACCGCGCACCAGTTGTGTACGGCAGTCAGCAGTTGTTCGCCAAAGTGTTTGCCTTGGTACTGCGGATGAATGCCCAACAGCGGCAGCATGTGCACTGACTCGGTCGGCACACACGCGGAAACGGCATCGTGGTATTCCAGATAGCGCCGAGTGCAACGGAAACCGGTGCTGAGCACCATGCGCAAACGCCACGCCCAACTTTCGGTGATGCCCAGGCGGCGTTGCGGTGGCGCGATCAGGGCGATGCCGATCAGGCGGTCGTTGACCAGCAGGCCGATCGCCGGCAGGTCCTGGAGGAAATGCTGCTTGACCAGTTCGCGCACGGTGGCGCGAACGCGCTGTTCGTAGCCGGGACGCTCGGCTTCGAACAGGTAGCCGAAGGTCGGTTCGTGGCGGTAGGCCTGATAGAGCAGCGAGCGGGCTTCGCGGGAATAACCGCGGTCGAGCATATGAATGTCGGCGATGGCGGTCTGGGTTTCAGGCATGACGGTGATTCTCCCCGGGGCGCGTGCAAATGGCGGCGCTCTTGTTGGTACGAACCTGTTGGCGGTGGGACAGTTCCCCACAGGTATAGACCAAGCTTGGATCTTCATCGACCGGGCGGACCTCATCGCTGGCAAGCCAGCTCCCACAGGATTCGCGTCGGACACAACATCCCCAATCACCACAAAAAACTGTGGGAGCTGGCTTGCCAGCGATGAGGCCGGTACAGACACCACCAATCCCACAGCCAAAAATGATTTCTCCCACCCCACACTGGCCCATTTCCCGCCTGTCAGCTAGCATCGCCCTTTTGCCAGGACTGCCGACCATGAAGATCGTTTCCTTCAACATCAACGGACTGCGCGCCCGTCCGCATCAGCTGGCAGCGCTGATCGAAAAACACCAGCCGGACGTTATCGGCCTGCAGGAAACCAAGGTCCACGACGACCAGTTCCCGCTCGAAGAAGTCCGCGCCCTCGGCTACCACGTGTATTTCCACGGCCAGAAAGGTCATTACGGCGTGGCCATGCTCTCGCGCCAGGAACCGATCGCCATTCACAAAGGTTTCGCCACCGATGAAGAAGACGCCCAGCGCCGCTTTATCTGGGGCACCTTCGCCGACGCCAACGGCGTGCCGGTAACGATCATGAACGGCTATTTCCCTCAGGGTGAAAGCCGCGACCACCCAACCAAATTCCCCGCCAAGCAGCGTTTTTACAGCGATCTGCAAGCGCTGCTGGAAAGCCAGTTCCACAACGAACAGCCCGTGGTGGTGATGGGCGATGTAAACATTTCCCCGGAAGACTGCGACATCGGCATCGGCCCGGACAACATGAAGCGCTGGCTGAAAACCGGCAAATGCAGCTTCCTGCCGGAAGAACGCGAGTGGATGGCACGTTTGAAAAACTGGGGCCTGACGGACAGTTATCGCCACCTGAACCCGGACGTGACCGACATGTTCAGCTGGTTCGACTACCGCAGCCGTGGGTTTGAGGACGAGCCTAAGCGTGGCCTGCGCATTGATGTGATTCTGGCGTCGCACGGTTTGTTGCCGCGGGTGAAGGCTGCGGGCGTGGACTATGAATTGCGTGGGATGGAGAAGCCGTCCGACCATGCGCCGATCTGGCTTGAACTGGCCTGATCCTCGAAACACCTGAGCCCCATATGGCTATGGGGTTCTTTACTCAGATGACCTGAATTGGGTGGTCAGTAGAAGTACCTGTGGCGAGGGGATTTATCCCCGATGGGGTGCGAAGCGCCCCCAAATTCTTCCTGTTAAACCGCATTCACAGGTTTTGGGTCGGCTTCGCCAACCATCGGGGATAAATCCCCTCGCCACAAAAGCCTTTTCACATTTAGATCGCTGTCATCTTAAAGTAACTTTTCTGACTTAATCTCCCCGGCAATCCCCTTGGCTTGACTCGGTGCCGGCATGACCCTGCGTGTTCTGTTCGTTTTTCTGCTGAGCGCATGGCTGACGGTGTCTGCCGCCGGTTTGCCGGTGCCGGACGACGGCCCGGCCTTGCGCATTCAAGGTTCCAACACCATCGGCGCCGAGCTCGGCCCGGCGCTGGTCGAAGGCTTGCTGCAGGAACAAGGCCTGCTGAAAATCCACCGCGAAACCCCGGACACCGCCAACGAGCAGCGCATTGTCGGCCAGACCGCGCAAGGTAAACGTGTGGTCATCGAAGTCGCCGCCCACGGCTCCAGCACCGGTTTCACCGCGTTGAAAAATGCCAGCGCCGATCTCGCAGCCTCTTCCCGTGAAATCAAGGACAACGAGTTGCTGAGCCTGCAATCGCTGGGCGATCTGAAAAGCCCCGCCGCCGAGCAAGTCATCGCCATTGATGGCCTGGCGATCATCCTCCATCCCGACAATTCGCTGCAGCAACTGGACACCGAGCAACTGGCGCGGATCTTCAGTGGTGAGATAAAAACCTGGGAAGACCTCGGTGGACGTGGCGGTGCGATTCATTTATATGCGCGTGATGATCAGTCCGGTACGTACGACACGTTTAAAGAGTTGGTGCTTAGTCGTCGTGGGAAAAGTCTCAGTAGCGCGGCGAAAAGGTTTGAGTCCAGCGAGCAATTGTCCGACGCAGTGAGCAGCGATCCGCTGGGCATCGGTTTTATCGGTTTGCCCTACGTGCGTCAGGCCAAAGCTGTGGCGATTGCCGACGGCGCGTCGCAATCGATGCTGCCGCTTAACAGTCTGATCGCCACTGAAGACTATCCACTGTCACGGCGGTTGTTCTTCTATCTGCCGCCTGCCGCTGACAACCCGTGGGCGAAAGCGCTGGTGACGTTTGCACAAAGCCGCCAGGGCCAGGAGATTGTCGCGCGCAGTGGCTTCATCAGTCAGACCGTGCACGCCATGTCCGTCGCGCCGAATGCGCTGATGCCCGAGGGTTATCAATCCCTCAGCCGTCACGCCCAGCGTCTGACAGTCAACTTCCGTTTTGAAGAGGGCAGCGCGAGTCTGGACAACAAGGCGCGTCAGGATCTGGCGCGGGTGTTCGACTATATAAAGCGCCACGACAAGACCGAGCGCGCGGTGACGCTGGTGGGTTTCGGCGATCTCAAGGACGACCCGGCGCGGGCGGATCTGCTGTCGAAGCTGCGGGCGATGGCCGTGCGGCGGGAGTTGGTGAAGAACGGCGTGGTGCTGCGTGAGGTTCGCGGTTTTGGCGCGTTGATGCCGGTGGCGGCGAACAATGCGGATGAGGGGCGGATCAAGAATCGGCGGGTTGAAGTTTGGGTGTATTGAGCCTGATGTTGATGGGTTGCACCTGCTGACGCCATCGCTGGCAAGCCAGCTCCCACAGATTTCTCTGGTGTTCACAAAATTTGTGTTCACTGGAGATCCCTGTGGGAGCTGGCTTGCCAGCGATGAACGCTAACGCGGTGTTGGATCAGCGTTCGCTGCGCAGCATTTCCTTCGGCACATATTTGCCGATCTCGAACTTGCCGATCGCCGCGCGGTGTACTTCGTCCGGGCCATCAGCCAGGCGCAATGTCCGTTGCATCGCATACATATAAGCCAGCGGGAAATCATTCGACACCCCTGCCCCGCCATGCATCTGGATCGCCCGGTCGATCACGCGCAGCGCGACGTTCGGCGCAACCACCTTGATCTGCGCGATCTCGCTCTTCGCCACTTTATTACCCACGGTGTCCATCATGTACGCCGCTTTCAGCGTCAGCAGGCGCGCCATGTCGATCTCCATCCGCGAGTCGGCGATCTTGTCGACGTTGCCGCCAAGACGCGCCAGCGGTTTGCCGAATGCGGTACGGCTCACCGCACGTTTGCACATCAATTCCAATGCGCGCTCGGCCATACCGATTGAACGCATGCAGTGGTGAATTCGACCCGGGCCGAGACGACCTTGTGCGATTTCAAAGCCGCGTCCTTCACCGAGCAGGACGTTTTCGTACGGCACACGCACGTTGTCGAACAGCACTTCGGCGTGGCCGTGCGGGGCGTCGTCGTAACCGAACACCGGCAGCGGTCGGACGATTTTCACCCCCGGGGTGTCGACCGGCACAAGGATCATCGAGTGCTGGGCGTGACGTGGCGCATCGGGATCGCTGAGGCCCATGAAGATGAGGATCTTGCAGCGCGGATCGCAGGCGCCGGAGGTCCACCATTTTTTACCGTTGATCACCCACTCGTCGCCGTCACGCACGGCGCGGGCGGCCATGTTGGTGGCGTCTGAGGACGCTACATCCGGTTCAGTCATGGCGAACGCCGAACGGATCTCGCCGCGCAGCAGCGGTTCGAGCCAGCGCTGTTTCTGCTCTTCGTTGGCGTAGCGCACCAGCACTTCCATGTTGCCGGTGTCTGGCGCCGAGCAGTTGAACGGCTCAGGCCCGAGCAGCGAGCGGCCCATGATTTCCGCCAACGGCGCGTACTCAAGGTTGCTCAGGCCGGCACCGAGTTCCGATTCCGGCAGAAACAGATTCCACAGGCCTTCGGCTTTGGCGCGGGCTTTGAGCTCTTCCATGATCGCCGTCGGCTGCCAGCGATCGCCTTCGGCAACCTGGCGCTCGAACACGGCTTCGGCCGGGTAAACGTAAGTGTCCATGAACGCGGTTACGCGCTCACGCAGTTCTTGCACCTTGGGCGAATAAGCGAAATCCATGAGCAGCTCCCGATGGTTAAGGCAGTTCTTGAGCAAAGGTTGTTTAGGTCATGCAATCGATGCTAGAACAGCGCTGATAATTTACCTAGCCTATTCTCGGCGTGTATAAACATTCATCACCGATATATGATCCACTGATCGTCAGCCCCTAAACACCGCCCTTAAAAACAAGAGAAGCCGCGTTATGAATCTGAGTAAGGTCGACCTCAACCTTTTCATCGTCTTCGACGCGATCTATACCGAAGCCAACCTGACCCGCGCCGGGCAGATTGTCGGCATCACCCAGCCGGCGGTGTCCAACGCCCTGGCGCGGTTGCGCGAAACCTTCAACGATCCGCTGTTCGTGCGTACCGCGCAGGGCATGGTGCCGACGCCGATGGCGCAGAACATCATCGGCCCGGTGCGCAACGCGCTGTCGTTGCTGCGCGTGTCGGTTCAGGAAAGCCGCATTTTCAACCCGACGCAGGCGGTCAAGACTTACCGCATCAGCATGACCGACCTCACCGAGGCAGTGATTCTGCCGCCGCTGTTCCAGCGCCTGCGTCGCCTCGCGCCGACGGTAATCATCGAAAGCTTCTTGTCCAAACGCCGTGAGACCACCAAGGAACTCGCGGCCGGGCGTCTGGATTTTGCCGTGGATGCGCCGCTCAACACCGACCCGCAAGTGCGCCACGTCAAGCTGATGGAAGACCGTTACGTGTGTGCGATGCGCAAGGGGCATCCGATGGCGGGCAAGGAAAAGCTCTCGCTGGATGATTATCTGTCGCTGACGCATATCCACATTTCCAGCCGGCGCAGTGGTCTGGGGTATGTCGATCTGGCGCTGGGCAAAATGGGCATTCAGCGCAAGATTGCCCTGCGTTCGCAGCACTATTTGATGGCGTCGCAGGTGATGCAGCAGACCGATATGGTCATGACCGTGCCGGAGCGCTTTGCCCGGCGGCATGAGCTGCAGGCGTTTAACCTGCCGGTGAACGATGTGCCGCCGGTGGAGACGCATCTGTATTGGCATGAGAGCACCGATCAGGACCCGGCGAATCGCTGGATGCGCGAGCAGATGATCGAGTTGTGCCAGCAGGTGACGGCGCAGGAGAAGAAGCTGGATAAGCAGGTGGTTTGAGGAAAGATCAAAAGATCGCAGCCTGCGGCAGCTCCTACATGGACCGGTGTAGGAGCTGCCGCAGGCTGCGATCTTTTTCTTGCTTGACGTAAACGTCAACCTGCCATTAGCTTAGCGCCAAGACCTTTTGCCGAGCGCGCCCATGAGCAGCCAGACCTACAGCATTTCCGACCTCGCCCGCGAGCTGGACATCACCACCCGGGCGATCCGCTTTTATGAAGAGCAAGGCCTGCTCAGTCCTGAGCGCCGTGGCCAGGAACGCATCTATTCGCCGCGCGACAAGGTCAGTCTGAAGCTGATCCTGCGTGGCAAGCGCATTGGCTTCTCGCTGGCCGAATGCCGTGAACTGATCGAACTCTACGACCCGTCCAGCGGTAACACCAAGCAACTCAACAGCATGCTGGCGAAAATCGCCGAGCGCCGCGAACAGCTTGAGCAGCAGTTGCTGGATATCGAACAGATGAAACTTGAACTCGATACCGCCGAAGAGCGCTGCGTGCAGGCGCTGGAGCAAACCCTCAAAAGCCAGCAAGTAGCGCAGTAATTCGACACGACTCCTCCCCTCTGGGAGCGGGCTTGCCCGCGATGAGGCCGGAACATCCAGCATTGATGTTGACTGACCCGACGCCATCGCGGGCAAGCCCGCTCCCACTGGGTTCTCCATGAATTCAAGATAATCAGCAGGTCAACCGCCATGTCCCTCCCCTCCCAAGTACGCCTGATCGAAGTCGGCCCGCGCGATGGCCTGCAGAATGAAGCCCAACCGATCAGCGTCGCCGACAAGGTGCAACTGGTCGATGCCCTCAGCGCCGCTGGTCTTGGCTATATAGAAGTCGGCAGTTTCGTCTCGCCCAAGTGGGTGCCGCAGATGGCCGGTTCCGCTGAAGTGTTCGCGCAGATCCAGCGCAAACCCGGCGTGACCTACGGCGCACTGGCGCCGAACCTGCGCGGCTTCGAAGATGCGATCGCCGCCGGGGTCAAGGAAGTGGCGGTGTTCGCCGCCGCGTCCGAAGCCTTCTCGCAGCGCAACATCAACTGCTCGATCAGCGAGAGCCTGGCGCGCTTTGCGCCGATCATGGAAGCGGCGCAACAACACGGCGTTACCGTGCGTGGTTACGTGTCCTGTGTGCTCGGTTGCCCGTACGAAGGCACGGTCGCGCCAGAGCAAGTGGCGATGGTCGCGCGTGAGTTGTATGCGATGGGCTGCTACGAAGTTTCGTTGGGCGACACCATCGGCACCGGCACCGCTGGCGCGACTCGACGCTTGTTTGAAGTGGTTTCGGCGCAGGTACCACGGGACAAACTCGCCGGGCATTTCCATGACACCTATGGCCAGGCCATGGCCAATATCTACGCCAGCCTGCTCGAAGGCATTTCCGGGTTCGACAGCTCTATCGCGGGCCTTGGCGGCTGCCCATACGCCAAAGGTGCGAGCGGTAACGTTGCGACTGAAGATGTGGTGTACCTGCTCAACGGCCTCGGCATCGACACAGGAATCGACCTGGACGCCTTGATTGCCGCGGGTCAGCAGATCAGCGCGGTGCTCGGCCGCCCGAGCGGTTCGCGCGTGGCCAAGGCTCGTAGCGCACAGTGAGGGCAGAAGGTGTTACCGCTGTGTCTGGAATGTGGGGCTCAAGCGAGTAACACGGAAACAAATTGTCTGGTTTCGTCTGAACGAAAAATCTCATGAATTATTAAGCTATTGATTTATAAGGATTTTTAAAAGTTGGCACGGCTTCTGCTATCTCTATGGCATAACAAGAATAAAAAGCAGCAAACCAATAAAAATAAGACGTACCGACTCTGACATAACAAAAACAACACGGCAGAGACGCAGCTAACAGATTTTTTTGGAGAAGGTGTGCTTTTCAGGGTGCTCTCAGGAGTGACCCGCAACCGGGCAGAGAACAATAAAACTACCTTCAGGTAGCTCCCGAATCGGTTGGATCGTTAACGAGAAAGCAGATCAGCGCTCAAAAAAATACGTTTGCTCTTGACCCCGGATGGGGGTCGCCAAAAACAGCGGTAAAGGGCCACGGTTGCCAAAAACAACAACAGACCGACCCTCAATAATAAAAAAGAGCACGCGACGACAAAATTAAAGGGGAGCTTCGGCTCCCCTTTGTGCTTTCTGCGATTCCCGAAACCATACAAAACCCTGTGGGAGCTGGCTTGCCAGCGATTGCGGTGGATCATCAACATAGATGCTGCCTGACCTGACGCCATCGCTGGCAAGCCAGCTCCCACAGGGTTGTGGTTACCGCTCGATTGTTTTGATTTCCTCGATGCTGATTTCGCGCATCCTGAATTTCTGGATCTTGCCCGTCACCGTCATCGGAAACTCTTCGACGAACTTGAAGTGCCGTGGCGTCTTGAAGTGCGCGATGCGTTCCTTGCACCAGGTTTGCAACTCCAGCTCGGAGGCGTTGTGACCGGGGTGGAATTTGATCCAGGCAACAATCTCCTCGCCGTAACGCGAACACGGAATACCGATCACCTGCACGTCCGCCACCGCCGGATGGGTGAAGAAAAACTCCTCCAGCTCACGCGGATAAACATTCTCGCCGCCACGAATGATCATGTCCTTATTACGCCCGGCGATGTTGACGTAACCCTCCTCGTTCATACTCGCCAGATCGCCGGTGTGCATCCATCCGGCCTCATCGATGGCTTCAGCGGTGGCTTGCGGATTGCTCCAGTAGCCGAGCATCACGCTGTAACCCCGAGTGCACAGTTCGCCGATAGTGCCGCGCGGCACGAGGTTGCCGGCCTCGTCGATGATCTTGCTTTCCAGTTGCGGCTGCGTGCGGCCGACCGTGGTCACGCGTAATTCCAGTTCATCGTTCGGACCGGTTTGCAGCGACACCGGGCTGGTTTCGGTCATGCCGTAGGCGATCTGCACTTCGCTCATGTGCATTTCGCTGATGACCCGGCGCATCACTTCAATCGGGCAGGTGGCGCCGGCCATGATCCCGGTGCGCAGGCTCGACAGATCGAACTCGGCGCGTTGCGGCTGATCGAGCATGGCGATGAACATGGTCGGCACGCCATACAGCCCGGTGGCTTTTTCCTCGGCGACGGTTTGCAGGGTCAGCAACGGATCGAAGGCGTCGTTGGGGTAAATCATCGTGCTGCCATGGGTGATGCAGCCGAGGTTGCCCATGACCATGCCGAAGCAGTGGTACAGCGGCACCGGGATCACCAAGCGATCGGTCGGGGTCAGGCCGATGCTTTCGCCGACCATGTAACCGTTATTGAGGATGTTGTAGTGGCTGAGGGTCGCGCCCTTGGGGAAACCGGTGGTGCCGGAAGTGTATTGAATGTTTACGGGTTGATCGAAGTGCAGGTTGTCGCTGCGTTCGCTGAGTTGTTCTGCGGTAACGCTGGCGGCCATGTCGGTCAATTGTGACCATGGCAGGAAACCTGATGGCGGCTGTGCGTCGAGACTGATCACCCCACGCAAGTCCGGCAGGCGCTCGCTGCGCAGTTGGCCAATGGATTGTTCGGCCAGTTCCGGCACCAGCCCTTGCAACATGCCGTGGTAGTTGGAGGATTTGAACGCCCCGGCGCAGACCAGCCATTGGCAGCCGGATTGTTTGAGCACGTATTCCAGTTCGGAACTGCGGTAGGCCGGGTTGACGTTGACCAGAATCACGCCGATTTTCGCCGTGGCGAACTGGGTGATGCACCACTGCGCGCAGTTCGGTGCCCAGATGCCGAGGCGGTCGCCGGCCTGTAAACCCAGGGCGAGCAGCGCTCGGGCGTGCAGATCCACCGCGTCGGCCAGTTGTCGCCAGGAATAGCGCAGTTGCTGATGGCGCACGACCAGCGCTTCGCCGTCGGAATATTGCGCGACGGTCCGATCGAACTTCTGCCCGATGGTCATCGCCAACAAGGCTTTGTCTTGTGAACCACGGGTGTAGCTGCGCTGCGGGTTTGCACTGGGTTGATCCATGACGACCCCTATTGTCTTTATTAGTGGGTTTACCGGATTGCACTTTTTGTGGGGAGTTTTGTGGTTGGCCATTGTGGCGAGGGGATTTATCCCCGTTGGGTGGCGAAGCCGCCCCCCCTGCATATCTCCAGACAAATCAGATTTACAGATTTCACGACTGCTTCGCAGCCGAACGGGGATAAATCCCCTCACCACAAAAGCCCGCTCCCACAAAAAAGCGATCCGTTTTCAATCTTGAACTGCCCCTACTCTCGCTCAAGTTGACGTTAACGTAAAGGGTGATTGACAGCCATTCGTCACAGGCTTACGTTAACGTAAAGGTGAGAGCCGAGTGACCGCCCTCCCCACCCTACAAAAAAGCCAAAAAGGTGACCCATGAGCTATCCATCCCTGAACTTCGCCCTCGGTGAAACCATCGACATGCTGCGCGATCAGGTTCAGTCCTTTGTCGCCAAGGAGATCGCCCCGCGTGCGGCGCAGATCGACAGCGACAACCTGTTCCCTGCCGACATGTGGCGCAAATTCGGTGACATGGGCCTGCTCGGCATCACTGTGCCGGAAGAGTACGGCGGCGCCGGCCTGGGTTACCTGGCGCACGTCGTGGCGATGGAAGAAATCAGCCGTGGCTCGGCTTCGGTGGCGCTGTCCTATGGCGCGCATTCCAACCTCTGCGTCAACCAGATCAACCGCAACGGTAACCACGAACAAAAAACCAAATACCTGCCCAAGCTGATCAGCGGCGAGCACGTCGGCGCATTGGCGATGAGCGAACCGAACGCCGGTTCCGACGTGGTCTCGATGAAACTGCGCGCCGATAAACGCGGCGACCGTTACGTCCTCAACGGCAGCAAAACCTGGATCACCAACGGCCCTGACGCCAACACTTACGTGATCTATGCCAAGACCGATCTGGAAAAAGGCCCCCACGGCATTACTGCGTTTATCGTTGAACGTGACTGGAAAGGCTTCAGCCGCAGCAACAAGTTCGACAAGCTCGGCATGCGCGGCTCCAACACCTGCGAGCTGTTTTTCGACGACGTCGAAGTGCCGGAAGAAAACATCCTCGGCGTGCTCAACGGCGGCGTCAAAGTACTGATGAGCGGCCTCGATTACGAACGCGTGGTGCTGTCCGGCGGCCCGACCGGGATCATGCAGTCGTGCATGGACCTGATCGTGCCGTACATCCACGACCGCAAACAGTTCGGCCAAAGCATCGGTGAGTTCCAGCTGATCCAGGGCAAAGTCGCCGACATGTACACCCAACTCAATGCTAGCCGCGCTTATCTCTATGCAGTTGCGCAGGCTTGCGAGCGTGGCGAAACCACCCGTAAAGACGCCGCCGGGGTGATCCTCTACACCGCAGAGCGCGCCACGCAAATGGCCCTCGACGCGATCCAGATTCTCGGCGGTAACGGTTACATCAACGAATTCCCGGCGGGCCGTCTGCTGCGTGACGCCAAGCTGTACGAAATCGGCGCCGGCACCAGTGAGATCCGTCGCATGCTGATCGGTCGCGAACTGTTCAACGAAACCCGCTAAACGGAGCTGACCATGGCAACCTTGCACACTCAGCTCAACCCACGTTCAGCAGAGTTCGCCGCCAACAGCGCGGCGATGCTCAAACAGGTCGACGCCCTGCACACCCTGCTCGCCCAAGTGGCGCAGGGTGGCGGCGCGAAAGCCCAGGAGCGCCACACCTCGCGCGGCAAATTGCTGCCGCGTGAACGCATCAACCGCTTGCTCGATCCGGGCTCGCCGTTTCTGGAAATCAGCCAATTGGCCGCCCACGCCGTCTATGGCGAAGACGTGCCAGCGGCCGGGGTGATTGCCGGGATCGGTCGTGTCGAAGGCGTCGAATGCATGATCGTCGCTAACGACGCGACGGTTAAGGGTGGTTCGTACTATCCGCTGACCGTGAAGAAACACCTGCGCGCACAAACCATCGCTCAGCAGAATCGCTTGCCGTGCATCTATCTGGTGGACTCCGGGGGCGCCAACCTGCCGCGTCAGGACGAAGTGTTCCCGGATCGCGAGCACTTCGGGCGGATCTTCTTCAACCAGGCCAACATGAGCGCGATGGGTATTCCGCAAATCGCCGTGGTCATGGGCTCCTGCACCGCTGGTGGCGCTTATGTGCCGGCGATGGCGGATGAAGCGATCATGGTGCGCAATCAGGCCACCATTTTTCTCGCCGGGCCGCCGCTGGTGAAAGCTGCGACCGGTGAGGTTGTCAGTGCCGAGGATCTGGGCGGCGCCGATGTGCACTGCAAGATTTCCGGGGTCGCCGACCATTACGCCGAGAGCGACGAACATGCCCTCGCCCTCGCCCGCCGTAGCGTCGCCAACCTTAATTGGCGCAAACTCGGCGAAGTGCAGCAACGCGCGTCGATTGCGCCGCTGTACGCCAGCGATGAGTTGTACGGTGTGGTTTCGGCTGATGCCAAGCAACCCTTCGATGTGCGCGAAGTGATTGCGCGGCTGGTCGACGGGTCGGTGTTCGATGAGTTCAAAGCGCTGTTCGGCACCACGCTGGTTTGCGGTTTTGCGCATCTGCACGGCTATCCAATCGCGATTCTGGCGAACAACGGCATCCTCTTCGCCGAAGCCGCGCAAAAAGGCGCGCACTTCATCGAACTGTCCTGCCAACGCAACATTCCACTGCTGTTTTTGCAGAACATCACCGGCTTCATGGTCGGCCAGAAATACGAGGCCGGCGGCATCGCCAAGCACGGTGCAAAACTGGTGACCGCTGTGGCGTGCGCCAAGGTGCCGAAGTTCACCGTGATCATCGGCGGCAGTTTCGGCGCCGGTAACTACGGCATGTGTGGCCGCGCTTACGATCCGCGTTTCCTGTGGATGTGGCCGAATGCGAGGATCGGCGTGATGGGCGCCGAACAGGCGGCCGGCGTGCTGGTGCAGGTCAAGCGTGAACAGGCCGAACGCAGTGGCCAAAGCTTCAGTGCCGAGCAGGAAGCCGAGATCAAGCAACCGATCCTCGACCAGTATGAAGAGCAGGGTCACCCCTACTATTCCAGCGCACGGCTGTGGGACGACGGCGTCATCGACCCGGCGCAGACCCGTGATGTGCTGGCCCTGGCCCTGTCCGCGTCGCTGAACGCGCCAATCGAACCGAGCCGCTTCGGCGTGTTCCGGATGTGATTCGATCCTGTAGGAGCAAGGCTTGCCCGCGAAGGCGATGTGTCAGTCACATCAATGGTGGAATGACTACTTTCGCGGGCAAGCCTTGCTCCCACAAGAACCGTGGAGACGGAAGAATATGAGCGACTTCAACACCCTCGAACTGCAAAGCGACCCACGGGGTTTCGCCACCCTGTGGCTCAACCGCGCGGAGAAAAACAACGCGTTCAACGCCGAGATGATCCGCGAACTGATCCTCGCCCTCGACAAGGTTGCCAGCGACGCCAGCCTGCGCTTTCTGCTGGTGCGCGGCCGTGGCAAACACTTCAGCGCCGGCGCCGATCTGGCGTGGATGCAACAATCGGCCGAGCTCGATTACCACACCAACCTCGACGACGCCCGCGAACTGGCCGAGCTGATGTACAACCTCGCCAAGCTGAAAATCCCGACGCTGGCGGTGGTGCAAGGCGCGGCGTTCGGTGGCGCGCTGGGGCTGATCAGTTGCTGTGACATGGCCATCGGCGCCGACGACGCGCAGTTCTGCCTGTCGGAAGTGCGCATCGGTCTGGCGCCAGCGGTGATCAGCCCGTTCGTGGTGCAAGCCATCGGCGAACGCGCGGCACGGCGTTATGCGTTGACCGCTGAACGTTTCGGCGGTCAGCGTGCGCGGGAAATCGGCTTGTTGTCCGACAGCTATCCGGCTGCAGAACTGGAGCAACAGGTCGAACAGTGGATCAGCAACCTGCTGCTCAACAGCCCCGCCGCCATGCGCGCCAGCAAAGACTTGCTGCGTGAAGTCGGCAACGGCGCGCTGACCCCGGCGCTGCGCCGCTACACCGAAAACGCCATCGCCCGCATTCGCGTCAGCCCGGAAGGTCAGGAAGGTCTGCGGGCCTTTCTGCAGAAACGTCCGCCGAGCTGGCAAGCCGAAACCACCACCAAGGAGCCGCGTTGATGAGCGCACCTGTTCTCACCACCCTGCTGGTGGCCAACCGTGGCGAAATTGCTTGCCGCGTGATGCGCACCGCCAAGGCCCTGGGCCTGACCACTGTCGCCGTGCACAGCGCCACTGACCGCGAGGCGCGGCACAGCCGTGAAGCGGATATCCGCGTCGATCTCGGCGGCAGCAAAGCGGCTGACAGTTACCTGCAAATCGACAAACTGATTGCGGCGGCCAAGGCCAGCGGCGCGCAGGCGATTCATCCGGGGTATGGCTTTCTTTCCGAAAACGCCGGGTTCGCCCGTGCAATCGAAGCGGCCGGGCTGATTTTCCTCGGCCCGCCCGCCTCGGCCATCGACGCCATGGGCAGCAAATCGGCGGCCAAGGCGCTGATGGAAACCGCCGGCGTGCCATTGGTGCCGGGTTATCACGGCGAAGCGCAAGATCTCGATACCTTCCGTGCTGCTTGCGAACGCATCGGTTATCCAGTGTTGCTTAAGGCTACGGCCGGCGGCGGTGGCAAAGGCATGAAGGTTGTTGAAGAGGTCGGCCAGCTCGCCGAAGCACTCGCCTCCGCACAGCGTGAAGCGCAGTCGTCGTTTGGCGATTCGCGGATGCTGGTCGAGAAGTATTTGCTCAAGCCGCGTCACGTCGAAATTCAAGTATTCGCCGATCAGCACGGCAATTGCCTGTACCTCAATGAACGGGACTGCTCCATTCAGCGTCGGCATCAGAAAGTCGTCGAAGAGGCTCCGGCACCGGGTCTGACGCCTGAGTTGCGTCGGGCGATGGGTGAAGCGGCCGTGCGTTCGGCGCAGGCGATCGGTTATGTCGGCGCAGGCACGGTGGAGTTTCTGCTGGATGCGCGTGGCGAATTCTTCTTTATGGAGATGAACACGCGCCTTCAAGTTGAACACCCGGTGACCGAAGCGATTACCGGCCTCGATCTGGTCGCCTGGCAAATCCGTGTGGCGCGGGGTGAAGCGCTGCCGATCACTCAGGCGCAAGTGCCGCTCAATGGCCATGCGATTGAAGTGCGCTTGTATGCCGAAGATCCTTCGAATGATTTTCTGCCGGCGACCGGACGTCTCGCGTTATACCGCGAGTCCGCTGAAGGGCCGGGGCGCCGAGTGGACAGCGGTGTTGAAGAAGGTGATGAAATTTCGCCGTTCTACGACCCGATGCTCGGCAAGCTGATTGCCTGGGGCGAAGATCGTGAGCAGGCCCGCCTGCGTTTGCTGAGCATGCTCGATGAGTTTGCGATTGGCGGGTTGAAGACCAATATCAACTTTCTGCGGCGGATCGTTGCGCATCCGGCGTTTGCGGCAGCAGAGCTGGATACCGGGTTTATTCCGCGCTATCAGGAGCAACTGCTGCCGGCTGCCGGCGAGTTGAGCGATGGGTTCTGGGAGGCAGCAGCGCAGGCGTTTGCGCAGAGTTTGCCGGCGGTCGCGCGGGCCGATGATCCTTGTTCTCCGTGGTCACTCAACAGCGGTTTGCGCGCCGGTCTGCCCCGGGAAATCACCCTGCACTTGAGTTGCGAGGGCCAGGATCGAGCGTTGACCCTGGGTTTGGCGGGTAACGCTCATCTGTCGGGTGAAGCGCTGGTGGTGGAACACGAGGGAGTGCGTCGCCCCTTACGGGCCATTCGTCAGGGCGACTCGCTGTATCTGCAATGGGAAGGCGAATTGCGCCGTGTTGAAGCCTACGACCCGATCAGCGCCATTGAAGCCAGCCACAGCCATCAGGGCGGTCTGACCGCGCCCATGAACGGCAGCATTGTTCGCGTGCTGGTCGAGGTCGGGCAAACGGTCGAAGCCGGCGCACAACTGGTGGTGCTCGAAGCAATGAAGATGGAGCACAGCATCCGTGCGCCGCAGGCCGGGGTGATCAAAGCGCTGTATTGCCAGGAAGGTGAAATGGTCGGCGAAGGCAGCGCTTTGGTTGAACTGGAAGAAGCTTGAAAAGGAGATCGATCCTACGTCTGCGCAGGATCGATCCGACTAGTAACGCGCCGTTGCCTGAACCACCACGCCGATGATTCGACACTCATCGGTCAACAGGGCCTTCGGCCACGTCGGATTGAGCGGTACCAGGTAGCGCTGGCCGCCCTCTTCGTCGAGTTTGCGAAAGATCGCATCATCAGAATCCGACCACTGGGCAATCACCAGTTTGCCCGGCAGCGCCTCCGCCGCCGGATCGACCAGGATCAGCATGCCTTCGGCGATACTCGGGCCGCGCGGAGCGGTCATCGAATCGCCTGCCACCGTCAGCCAGAAGGCCGCGCCACGGGCGTGGTAATCCGTCAGTTCGAAACGCTGTTTGTCCTGCGCCTTGCTGTAGGGCTGCGGCTCAGTCTCGCGCACTTCGAAAGGCGCGCGCCAGTCGTTCACCGGGTAACGGAAGTACGGGTTGTACTTCTGTGCCAGCGGCATGTCGTCATCCGCGGTTTGCTGCGGCTCGCGAATGACCATCGCGACTTCGAGAAAATCCATGCCCAGTGCTTGCAGCACACGGTTCATCTCCGTGACGCCCGGTTCACGACGTTTGTTCAGCCAATGGCCGATGCCGCCCTGGGACATGCCAACACGCTCTCCGAGCTCTGTTTGAGTGATTTTGAGTTCACTCATCTTGGCCTTGACCAACTCAATCCATTTATCCATAAGCCGCACCATACGTGGACGCCTTCGGCCCGCAAAACACATATTGTAGTATTTAAATTCTGGTCACAACTACGCACCGTACTATGCTGACGACACGGATTTTCAATCGAACAAGGAGTGACCCTTCATCATGAATATCAGCAGCAAAGACTTGCCCGATCTACAGATGGACACCACCTTCACTTCGCCTCAAGGCAATGCCGCGGCGCAGCGGGCGTTGGACTACTACTTGAAACCAACTGTGTCTGAACCCGAGGTCGACGAACGCTTTTTCAACGTCAAACGTCATCTCAGTGGTGAAGAGGCGTTGGTGCATGCTTCGGATCTGCTGCGATGCGCAGCCGCGACCGCCTTCAAGGCGGCAGAAAACCTGCAAGGCGCAAGCCGCGATCTGGCGTTTTCGGTGGTGCACATGGTCGATATGGCGCGGGCGATGGTCGACCATTCGCTCGATGGCGATGAGGTCTGAGGACGGCAGTTCGGACGGACGGGAAAGAATTTTCCAATCGCGCAGATAAAAACATTTGACTTGCAAATGATAATGATTATTATTGCAACCAGCTGGTCGCGAGATCAGTCGATGGACCAGAGACCTTAGGTCGGTCTTCTGGACTATCTCCTCATCAGGCTAATCACGGTTTTTGACCCGGCTTTTTGCCGGGTCTTTTTTTGCCCGTTTTTCGGGCTTGTGTCTTCAGGCTAATGAAGTCTTTAGGTGCTGCAAATTCGATGGCGCGGATAATATCAAAAGAATATCGCTTGGCAAGCCGAGCCCGGCCACATTGGGGCAAAGTAATGACAATTAGCACTTGAGAATCAATCGCATAGCCTCTAAGCTGCGTCCGCGTCATGGAGGACGCCCCCCGCCACACCCCGCAATTTCCCTCGGTTTCAGCGCAGTCTTGCGTGTAAAGTAACGGCCATAAAAATCATATTCAGGAAGCGATTATGACCGTGGCCAAATCTTCGTTCGACATCAGCGCCAACTTCGACAGCGGCAATATCCAAGTCATCGACATCAGTAATCCGCTCAGTCCGGTTCTGGCCATCCGTCCGGACACCCGCAGCGCCCATTTTCAGTGGTTCCACTTCAAGGCCAGCGGCCTGCACGTCGGCCAGGAACACTGGTTTCGCCTGAATAACGCCAGCCAATCTTCGTACAACAAAGCCTGGACCGGTTATCAAGCCGTGGCCTCTTACGATCACGTCAACTGGTTTCGCGTGCCGACCATTTTCGAAGGCGATTGCCTGCGCTTCAGCCTCGAAGCCACCCAGACCCACGCCTGGTTCGCCTATTTCGAACCCTACAGCCGTGGTCGTCATGACTGGCTGATCGAGCAGGCGCTGACCAAGGCCGGCACCGAACTGCTGGCCACCGGCAAAAGCGTCGAAGGCCGCGATATTCAGTTGCTGCGCAAAGGCAGCGGCGCTGCAGGCCAGCGCAAGGTCTGGATCATTGCCCAGCAACATCCGGGCGAGCACATGGCCGAGTGGTTCATGGAAGGCGTGATCGAACGCCTGGAACGCCAGGATGATCCGGTGCTGAACAAATTGCTGGCCAGCGCCGATCTGTACCTGGTGCCGAACATGAACCCGGACGGTGCCTTCCACGGTCACTTGCGCACCAACGCCATGGGCCAGGACTTGAACCGCGCCTGGCAGAACGCCAGTCAGGACATCAGCCCGGAAGTACTGTTCGTGCAGCAGCAAATGCAACAGTACGGCGTTGACCTGTTCATCGATGTTCACGGCGATGAAGAAATCCCTCACGTATTCACCGCCGGTTGCGAAGGCAATCCTGGCTTCACACCGCGCATCGAGAAGCTCGAAGAGCACTTCCGCAACCATCTGAAACACACCACCAAAGATTTCCAGAACAAGTACGGCTACACCCGCGATGAGCCGGGTCAGGCGAACATGACCCTGGCCTGCAACAGCGTCGGCCAGAAATACGACTGCCTGTCGCTGACCCTGGAAATGCCGTTCAAGGATCACGACGATCACCCTGACAAGGAAACCGGCTGGTCCGGTAAACGCTCGAAACAACTGGGCAAAGACGTGCTGACCACTGTCGCCGACATGGTCGCCACCTTGCGTTAACGCCTCCCGCGCAAGACCAAAAGATCGCAGCCTGACTGCGATCTTTTGCTTTCTATCGTCCTCAGCTTTACCCATAAAGGTTGCAATATAAAACCAAATGGCGATATGGTTTTATTTTGAAACCTAAAAGGACTCGGGACATGAAACCTCTCAACAGCGGCGCCGTTTTGTTGTTTTCAGTCGCCTGTGGCCTCGCGGTCGGCAATGTGTATTACGCGCAGCCGCTGCTCGATGCCATGGCCGAAGCGTTTGCCCTGTCGCCGGCAACCATTGGCATCGTTATCACGTTGACGCAGATCGGTTACGGCGTAGGTCTGGTATTGCTGGTGCCACTCGGCGACCTGCTCAACCGACGCCGCTTGATCGTTACTCAGACGCTGCTGTCGGCGGTCGCGTTGCTGATGATCGCGCTCGCGCCCAACAGCCTGTGGTTGCTGCTCGGCATGACCCTGACCGGTTTGCTCGCCGTGGTCACGCAAGTGTTGGTGGCTTACGCCGCGACGCTGGCGATCCCGCAACAGCGCGGGCGCGTGGTCGGCGTGGTCACCAGCGGCATCGTCGTCGGAATCCTGTTGGCACGCACGGTCGCTGGAGGAATGGCCGATCTGGCTGGATGGCGAGCTATCTATTTCCTTTCAGCCGGCCTCACTCTGTTGATGGCGCTGTTGCTCCTTCGCGTATTACCCAAGCACGAAACCCCACAACCGGCGAGCTCCTACTTCGCATTGATCGCCTCGGTATTCAGCCTGTTCAAGGAAGAAGCGGTGCTGCGTCAACGCGCACTTCTCGCCCTGCTCACCTTCGCCAGCGCGATGGTGCTGTGGACGCCGATGGTGCTGCCGCTCGCAGCTCCGCCTCTGTCACTTTCCCACAGTGAAATCGGATTGTTCGGACTCGCCGGTGCCGCCGGAGCATTGGCAGCGGCACGCGCCGGGCATCTGGCTGATCGCGGCCTCGGGCAATGGGTCAGTGGCCTTTCATTGTTATTGATGCTGGCTTCGTGGCTGCCCATCGCCCTCACGCAATCCTCGCTGTGGGCGCTGCTGCTTGGCGTGATCACCCTCGACCTGGGCTTGCAAGCCATCCACGTCACCAGCCAAAGCATGATCTACAGCGTGCGCCCGGAAGCGCAAAGCCGCCTCACCGCCGGTTACATGTTGTTTTACTCGATCGGCAGCGCGCTGGGTTCGATCGGCTCAACCGCGATGTATGCGTGGGCCGGGTGGCTGGGCGTGTGTCTGCTCGGCGCCGGCATCAATGCCATTGCCCTCTTTTATTGGTGGCTAACATTGTCACACCGTGGCGAGGGGGCTGGCTCCCGCTCGGTGGCGCAGCAGTCGTAAGATCCTGAGGGCTGCTTCGCACTCCAGCGCAAGCAAGCTCCCTCGCCACCGTTAATTGCGATTGCGGCCGCGCAACATGCTGTCGAGCACTTCGTCGCGGCGCACCCAACCATGAAACAGCGCCGCCGCCAAGTGCAGCAGCACGGTGAGAAACAGCAGATACGCCAGATAACCATGGGCCTTGCGCAGCAACGCAAACAGCTGCGCATCGGCCGGCACAATCGACGGCAACTGCAACGTGGCGCTGAGCATGACCGGTTCACCCGAAGCGCTGATCATCGCCCAACCGAGCAACGGCAGCACCAGCATCAACGCGTACAGCAACAGGTGCGAAGCCTTGGCCGCCAGTACCTGCCAATCCGGCAGATCCGCCGGCAATGGTGGCTGGCGGGTGCACAAACGCACCAGGAGACGCACGATCACCAGCGCCAGAATCGCGATCCCCAACGGTTTGTGCAGATGAATCAGCCACTCATGCCGCGCGGAAACGGAGGTCACCATCCCTGCGCCAATAAACAGCATGGCGATGATCATCACGGCCATCAGCCAATGCAGCAGCCGCGCCAGCAAAGCGAAATGCGTCGGTTGAGTGCTCATGGGCGAGCCTCCTGTTTGGCGGCGGGCAACTGGCTGACTTCGCTGGTGCGACGCAGGTAAGAATCGGCGTAACCGGCGGAACGTGCCGCGAGCAACGGATCGTCGGTGCCTTGAATCCCGGCCGGCAACACCAGCGGGTCGTAGTTGATGTCGCGGCATTCACCGCTCAGTTGCGGCTGGGTTTTCTCCAGCACCAAGGTGCCAGCGTTGACGACTTTGCGCCCGGCAGGCCAGGTTTTACTGGCGTCATTGACGGGGTCATCGGGGTTGGCCAAGGTGATGTTCAACTGAAAGCGCAGCGGTGCGGCGGCCAGGCGCTGCACCAGATCCTTCTCCAGAAAATCACCGCCCTCAGGTGCAGTGGCACCCGCTGCGTCTTGCGCCAACGGCGCCATGCTCCAGCGCACCGCCTGCTTTTTGCCGCTGGCGTCCACCAGATAAAAGGCATTGATGCTGTTATAGGTTTCCGTGGCGTAACTGGCGGACGGTTTGGCGGTCTTCACCCACGTCAGAAACGGCACCGCTTCCGGGTGCGAAGCAAAGAATGCCGGCACCTTGCTCGGGTCAGGCTTGCCCGTAGCCGGGTCCGGCGACTGCGCCTGCTGCAACTGATAAAACGCCTCAGGTGTCCCGACCGGGAACACCGGCATGCTGTTCATCCCGGTGCGCCATTGCTGCCCGTTGGCCTGAGTAAAACGCAGCGCCAGACTGCGAATCGGCACGCTGCTGTCCGGCGCATAAGGATTGCCCGCCGGCAGCGCGAAACGCCCGACCACCGCTGTGCGCGGTTCATTGAACACCTGCGCGGTGGAGAACACCCGCGCCTCGCCACTGCTCTCGAAATGGCCAATCACGCAGACACCTTTGGCGTGATTGCGACGAAACCCAGGATGCACGCCGTTGTTTTTCTCCAGCACATCGACCAGCGCTTTTGGCGTCAGACGTTGTGGGTCGAAGTTGCCATGCACGTAGGCAAACGCCCCGGCCACAGCAGCGATGACCACGGCGATGCCGCTCAGACGCAACATCAGGCTGGCGGCGCTCAATGGCGGGCGCTGTGGCCCGCCCGGCGGTGAAGTGGGCGGTGAGCTGCGATCAACCATGAAAAGACTCCAGGGCCATCGGCCGTAGGGAAAGGTGCTATGAGACGCACGCCTCGTAGGATTATTCCCTTTGAACTGTAGTTTCTTTCACCTCGATGCGTACGACGCCCCGCTGAAGAGATTAAATCTGCTGAAACCGTGGCGGACGTTTCTGCAAAAAAGCCTGCATGCCTTCCTTTTGGTCCGGTGTCGCGAACAAGCCATGAAACACCCGTCGCTCGAACAGAATGCCTTCGCGCATACCGGATTCCTCCGCGCGATTCACCGCTTCGCGGGCCGCCAATGTTGCCGTTCGCGCAAATCCTGCGATCTGCTGTGCGACGGCCAATGCTTGCTCAAGCAATTCATCGTTGGCGGTCACCCGCGAGACCAGTCCGGCCTGTTCGGCTTCGCGGGCACCGATCGAACGCCCGGTCAAAATCATGTCCATGGCTTTGGCTCGGCCTACCAGCCGGGTCAGACGTTGGGTTCCGCCCATCCCCGGCATAACGCCCAAGGTGATTTCCGGCAAGGCAAACTGCGCCGACTCGGCAGCGATGATCACGTCACACATCATTGCCAACTCACAGCCACCGCCAAAAGCATACCCCGCCACTGCAGCGACTTTTGGCGTGCGGAAGGCGGTGAAAGCATCCCACCCGGCGAAATAGTCCTCCTCGATCATCTCCTGGTACGACTTTGCGTACATTTCCTTGATATCGGCGCCAGCCGCGAAGTACTCCTTCGTACCGGTAATAAGGAAACAACCGACTCCCGGATCGTTATCGAGCCCGCGCAGCGTTTCCAGCAACTGCGTCATCAACTGCGTACTCAGCGCATTGCGCGCCTGGGGGCGATCAAGCCGGATCAGCACCACGCGTCCCAGTCGTTCAATCAACAGGTTCATGTTCATCTCATTCCTTGAATAATGTATGTGTAGGGAAAATTTCAGCGTGGCGTCAGGAATCCCAAATGGCGCCGTAGGCCGGAATCCCCCGCGCCTCCATTTCCTCGACCACTCGCTGCGTCAGCGTCTGATTGGATATGCAGATCACCGCTTCGGCGCCGAATGACTGCACGGCGGCATAGGCCAGCTTCACCAGATCGGGTTTTCCCGACACATCGGTGTCCCAGATCAGGGCGTCGGGCTGGGCTTCGAGGATTTCATCCACCAGCGAATCGCCATAAGTGGCTCGCGGACTGCGGGTCGACCAGATCAGGCGAATAGGCACCTGTCTGGCCAACAGGTGTGGCAACACCGGGCCGATGCCGCTACCGGTGGCGACATACACCACCGATTTGAACAGCGTTTCAATGTGCGCCACGCCCGCCGTGGTGATGCCTTTTACCCAGACATGCGTGGGCGCCTGCTCGATGAACGCGCCCGTCCAGTCGCCCGCCCGGGAAATGATCAGTCGGAAACCATCCTCTCCGGGTGTAGGAATATTGGCGAAAGAGTGCCACTCCCACAGCGGGTGGCGACTGATCGCCGTGGCTGAACCGGCAAACGGTGTGTGGTGATCGAAGCGTGCGATCACCGCATGTGCAGACGGCTTGAGCAGACTGACCGGGACTTTGCGTAAACGCAGCCAAGGCAAGGCAATGCTCAGCGTCAGCAACAGCAGCATCCAGAACGAGACCGAGCGCAGCAGGACGTCCATCAACGCCAGCGTGGGATTCTGCTCTTGAGCAGACACCAGCGTCATCGCCCAGAACAGCGCCAGCGCCGCCCACCCACCGAAACGATGCGTGCGTTCGAACGCGTTGTGAAAGCGTCCGCGTATGCCCGGCAACGCCATGATTGCAATCAGCAACAACAACCCGAACAGCCCGCCGCTGAGGCCGATCAGCGTCAACGAAACCCCGCCAGGCCCTGCAAACCGCTGCCAGATCATCGAACCCGACAACGCCGCGAACCAGGCAATGGCGGCTGTCGCCCCACCACTGTGCAATCCGCCAAAGTGATAGACCTTGGCCAGCGAGCGACGAATGGCCAGCGGCCAGGTCGTTGGTGCTCGCGTTGCCAGCCAGAACAGCGCATTGATCAGGTACTGCTGACGAATCAATATCGCCATGGACAGGTTCGCCACCACCAGGCCCGAGAGCGCAGGCAAATCCACGCCTGCGCCCGACCACCACTGGCCGCCGCTCAGGCCAAACACCAGCGCGGCGACATTGCAGGCGAATACCAGCGCGACCAGACGGTTGTAGTGCGAGAACACCGGCAGCGTTCCGAGGCGCCGCCAACGTGCCGGTTTGGCGGGTAATTCGACGTTTGCATCCACTGCGTTCATGCCGGCACCTGCTGTTCGGTGCAGGTATTTTCCGCTTGATGTGCGAGTGCTCTCGCCAGTAACAGACGCTTGTCGACCTTGCCCCGGGAGGTCAGCGGAATGTCATCGACCGCGAGAATCAAAGAAGGCACGCAGTAATAAGCGAGTCGTTCTTCGCAATACAAACGCGCCACATCGACGTTCGTGGAAGCCGGATAAACGAACGCCACCAGTTGACGACTGTCGAGCTTCAGCGTGACCGCGCGCTCGCAATTCGGTGCAGCCTCCAGCGCCGCTGACACCGAGTCGAGTTCCACCCGAAAACCTCTGACCTTGACCTGATCATCGACACGCCCCAAGTGCTCCAACTCGCCGTTTTCGGTCCAACGTCCCAGATCACGGGTGCGAAACATCATCCGCCCGTCACCCAGAAAGGGATCAGGCTGATACCGCTCGGCGGTCAGCTCAGGATTGCCCAGATATCCCGCCGTGACGCAATCGCCCCCCGCCCACATTTCGCCTTGCTCACCGGGGGCGCAGAGTTGCCCCGACTCATCGAGTACATAAACGGTATTGTTCGGCGTCGGTTTACCGATCGTCAGCGGTCCCGATCCCTGATAGTGCTGCAGGGTGTTGACGATGGTCGTTTCGGTCGGTCCGCACGCGTTGTTAAAACTGCAAAATGCGGCCCAGCGGTCTGCCAATGGTTGTGGGCACGGTTCGCCTGCCAAGGCGACGACCTTCACCTGGCGGCAACGTGCGGGGTCAAGCGTGGCGAGAATCGACGGCGTCGCAATCAGCACGTCGCACTGCTCGGCGGTCTGCGCGATGTCTTTGCCACGGATCAACAGCGTGGCGCCGTGGGCCAGGCAACCCAATACTTCCCAGGCCGCCATATCAAAGGCGATGTTGAGGATCTGGCCGACCTTCCAGCCAGGGCGCATACCGAGATTGCCCGGCGTCGTCAGCAAGATGTTGCACACGTTGCGCTGGGTCACGCGTACCCCATTGGGCAGGCCGGTAGTGCCTGAGGTAAACAGCACAAAACACAGTGAGTCCGGCGATGCCGTTTCGCCACAGATATTCAACTCATCGCTGGCAACACTTTCTTCGCGGATGAATTCATCCAGGTGGATGCATTGCTCGGCCGCCGTCAGCGGAATCGCCGGCGCCAGCGCCGACAACGTCAGAACAACGCGTACCCGGGCAACGGTCATGATGTGGCGCAACTGGGAGGCAGGAGTGATGCCCACATGCTGAGGGATGTAGGCCGCGCCGACTTTCAACACTGCCAACATGCCCACCAGCATCGGAATCGAGCGCTCGACAAACAGCGCCACGTGATCGCCTGCGACCACGCCGCGCTGGATCAAATTGACCGCGAGCCGATTGGCCTGACGGTTCAACTCGCCGTAAGTAATCGATTGCCCCTGACATTGCGCCGCGATGGCCTCAGGCCGGGCACTGGCTTGCGCTTCGATGGCGCGGTGAATCAATGCCGCGCTCGGCTCGACCAGAGGGCCGCAACCGAAGCGCTGCCATGGATCGGATTCAACAATGACCTTCGGCTCGAAGCTCGATACCGAGCGGTTTTTCATCACTAACGCTTGCATTGGATTTCCCTTATTTCCCGACAATGTGTCCAGTCACTTCTGGCCGGTTGAGCTGGGCTGCACCGGTCGCCAAACGCGTCTGTCAAAAGGGTTGAGCAGGGAAATCTGAATCCATTACACGGACTACAAAACGCAGCGACATCTCCTACAAAAGCAGGGATGAACATTTTCATAACGCCGGAGGGAATAATTTACGGCGGGAGACGTCTTTCTGTTCAACACTGCTTATCCGGCCCGTGAGATGTCCAGCCCATGACCACCTCTCCATGAACGACCTTGACGAGCCACTGCGGGAATTGATCCCCCGATTGCGCCGCTTCGCCGTGTCATTGACGCGCAACAGCAGCAGCGCCGACGATCTGGTGCAGGCGAGCCTGGAGCGGGCGCTGTCGAGTTGGGGCGCCAAACGCGCCGATGGCGACTTGCGGGCCTGGCTGTTCGCGATCCTGTATCGGCAGTTTCTCGATGCCCATCGCCGCTCGCGACGGTATGCGCGCATGCTCGAATTTTTCACCGGGCGTGACGATGCCGAACCGTCGGTGGAACGCACGGTGATTGCCCAATCGACCCTGCAAGCCTTCGACCGCTTGCCCACCGAACAGCGTGCCCTGCTGCTGATGGTGTCGGTGGAAGGCCTGACCTATAAAGAGGTCGCCGAGATCCTCGGCGCCCCGATCGGCACCGTGATGTCGCGCCTGTCCCGCGCCCGCCAGGCCTTGCGCCAACTCAGCGACGGCGAAATCACCAGCCCTTCTCTGCGGAGACTCAAATGATCAGCCTGCCCCCCAGCGAGCGTGATTTGCACGCTTATGTCGACCACCAACTCAGCGAGGCCGACCGGCGTGTGCTGGACACCTGGCTGGCCACTCACCCGGATGAAGCCGCGCAAGTGCGCGCCTGGCAACAGGACGCCCAGCAACTGCGCGCTGCCCTTGGCGGTGCCCTGCAGCAACCGGCGAATCCGGCGCTTGATCCGACGATGATTCGGCAGCGGCGCCAGCGTCAGTCACATCGTCATCTGGCCAGTGCAGCGGTGTTGCTGATCGCCGTCAGCGTCGGTGGTTTCAGTGGCTGGCAGGCGCGCGAAATGACCCTCGTGCGTTCCTCGATGTTGCCGATGACCGATGCCTTGCAGGCTTATCGATTGATCGCCCAGCAAGGCATGTTGCCGGCGGATTACAAGGTTGAGAATGACGGCGACATGCAGCGCTGGCTCGACCGTTATTTCTCCCGGGCCAGCCGTTTGCCGGACCTGACAGCGGCCGGGTTTCAAGCGGTCAGCGGCCGTCTGCTGAGCACCGATGAGGGGCCGGCGGCAATGGTGATGTATGAGGATGGCAGCGGCCACAAGGTCAGTTTTTACGTACGCCCGCCCGGGCCGAAAAACACCTTTTTGCCACGCGGCAAACGCAGCGACGGGGATTTGCAGGCCGAGTACTGGTCGGGTGAAGGCTACAACTACGCAATGATCAGCCCTACCGATTCCCCGGCAGCGCGATCACTGCAATTCTGAGTACTCCGCAAAACCCTGTGGGAGCGGGCTCGCCCGCGATGAGGCCGGCACATTCAACATTTATTTTGCATGATCCACCGCTATCGCGGGCAAGCCCGCTCCCACAGGGATTGTGGTTATCAGGCAATATCGCGAAGGTTCAAAAACCGACATCGAGCACCACATTGTCCAAATAGGTGCCCGCCGGTGGCGTGGTCTGGTCGGTGTAGATTTTCGCGTTGTAGTTGAAGATCTGGCTGCCGGTGCCCTGGCCGTTGCCGGGATTGACCTCGGCGTCGGTACTCGCCCGCCGCGCCGCGCCGACGCTGCCCCAGCGCGTGGTGCCGGCGCTTTTGAAAATGTCGTAGGCCAGATAATTGCTCCCGGAGATCATTCGCCGGCGTCCGCCGACGCTGGCCGCATTTTGCCCGTCGCTCAAGCCCACGGTGTAGGCGCTGCCCTTGGTGCACGCCAGATTGATGGTTTGCCCGGTCACCGGGGTGAAGGCGCTGATCACCGGCGCGCTGCCGAAGGCGATGTTCGGCGCGGTAATCGTGCAATCGTTGGAAACGGTCAGGTTGACCGTCAGCGTCGTGGTGCCGTTATTGATATCGCGCCCGACGCAGATGGCACCGATGCCGATCCCCGAACAGTAATTCCAGTTCCAGAAGATGCTCAGGGTCTCGGTGTATACGCCGGCGGCAACATTACTGCCAATGGTTGTCCTCAGGTACAGCGGCACGGTTTTCGGCGTGGTGCCGTTGAGCAGGCCCAAGGCATCGATGATGCCGTTGCGGGCGAAGTCATAAGCGGTGCCACGGGTCAGCGGGTAGCTGGTGCTGTTGTTGGCGTAGAGCGTGTAATTGATGACGTCGCCCGTCGGCCCGACCAGGCCACTTTGAGTCGAGGAGACGGTGCCCCAGAAGTGGTCGCTACTGGTCAGCAACGACAGCAGTGAACCGGTGCAGCTCAACCCGCCATTGAGCGTCGAACTGGGCTGCGAAGTCGTGCGCACGGCGATCGAACTGATCGTGCCGAAGGCCGCCGGCGTGGTACTCACCACCGAACACAGGGCCTGAGCGGCCCCCGGCAGCATCAGCGCCAGCCACAGGCAAAACCGCGCACTGATCATCGGCACACCAACGGGCCAATCAACGGCACCTGGTTCTGGTTCATGTCGACGTTGAATTGCACCTGGCAGGTCTTGCCGTCGGCCAGGGTCACCTGCAATGAGTTCTGCGCCTGAAGGTTTTCCAGATAGACCAGGCCGTCCCAACCGACCACGGTCCGCGTGCCGCTCTGCTCATGCACGACCCCGGCGCCCAGCGGCAACTCGCGTTGCTGGGCGTCGACAAGGACGATGCTCGCCGCGACGATCCGGCTCAGTGGAAACTCCAGCAAATAGCCACTGCCTCGGCGCACGGCAATGCGTTGCTCAACGTTGGGACTGCGCACATTCGGCGGCAGGTTCAGCGGATCGATTTCGTATTTGCCGCGGTAATAGGCACTGCTCCACGGCACCAGCAAGTGACCGTTCTTGTCGGTCTGGCCGACCTGCTGGTTTTCGTAGCGCACCGGAATGTCGGCAAAACCATCAGTGCTGACCACCACAAACGCATCATCGATGCGATTGGCGGCGAACACCTGGCGGTCCATCCACACCAGCGAACCACTGGCATCCGCCCACCGGGTTTCAGCGTCGGAGGTGCCGTAGACACCGGCCTGCAATTGCACCGATTGCAAACGCCAGGTGACGTCGGCCTGACGGTAGTCGGCGCCATCACCCTTGGCATAACCCAGATTGAAGCCTACCCCGCCCTCGCTCGGCACCGCGCGACTGTAATTGACCCGCTGCTGGCTTTGGCCGGTCTTGCTGCGTTCGCTGCTGATGGCCAGGCTGCCGCGCAGATCGAACGGAATCACCAGTTGCGCCTGCACCGCCCAGTTGCTGTCGCCGATCTCGCGATTGGCCGACAGATAAAAGCTGCTGTTGCGCCACAGCGGTTTGCTCCAGCTCAGGTTGAGCAGGCGTGTGCGCGAATCATCGGCTGCGCGGACATCGAAATAACCGGCGCCGAGGCTGCCCCAGCGGTCGAGATTGAGGCTCAGTGTCGCCTGTTCGCTGCGCCGGCTGAGGCTGATATAGGGGCTGTCGACCACCGTCAGGTCGGCGTATTGGTCGTGGCGTTGCAGGCGCTGATAGGAAAAGCTGAAACGCTGGTTGCTGTACTGATAACCCAGGCTTAATTGCTGACCGCCCTCGCCGTCGAAACGGCTTTGACTCATGGCGCTGTTGAGTACGCCGAAATTGCCCAGGCGCAGGTTGCCACCGAGGCCGCCGAGGGTCAGCGAATCGGAGGCTTCGGCATGGCTTTCGAGGGTGAAACTGTCGCTGACGCCATAGCGCAGGCTGCCGGACGTGACGCCCGGCCCATAACTGAAATCCTTCAGGGCATAGTCGCGCCGCAAGCTGCCGGCGGCCACCGAAAAATCGCTCAAGCCCTTTTGCAGCAGACTGCTGGTGACATAGAACGGCACGGTGGTCGAGACCTGCCGACCGAGCGCATCGGTGGTCACCACGACGGCTTCGCCCGCGCCATTGATGAACGGAATGTTGGTCAGAGTGTAGGGGCCCGGCTGCAACTCGGCGCTGCTGGACTTGTAGCCATTGATGAACAGATCCACCGAGGACGGCACCGCCGCTTCACCGGCGAATTGCGGCAACGGGTACGTGACCAGGTCCGGCCGCACCGCGAAGTCCCGCGAGAACTGCACACCGCCCAAGCGCACCGAACTGCTCCACGGCAAGGCGCCACTGATCACGTCGCCCGCTTCATAGGTGAGCATTCGCTCGTCATCGGAGTAACGCCAGGTGGTGTCGTAACGCAGGTAGCCGTTGTTCAGCGTGCTGAGCGAATCACCCGATAACGTGCGCCGGTATTGCCCGGTATTGGACAGCGTGCCCCAACTGTCAAACACCCGCACTTCGTTCCACGCGGCGAGGTAGGTGCCAGCGTCGTCGGTGTCGTTGAGGTACAGGTCATAGTTGAACAGCGCGCCGAAACTGCTCAGGGCCGGGGTTCGTGGATAGGCCTGGCGATTGCCGATGAACTGCTCCGGCAACCAGTCCGGCGGCACGTCCAGCAGCAGGCGCTGACCGACGCTGTCGTAATCGCTGTGCAGCCCCGGCAGGCTGTCGAGGTCGACTTCGGCGCCGACATTTTCAGGCAGGGCCATACCGGTTTCACGTAACGCCGTGGTCGGCAGAAACAGGCGTCCGCCGCGCTGCTGCACCGCCACCACGCGCCCGGTGTTCATCTGATTGACCACCAGTTCGAGAAACAACTGAGCATCACTGACGGCCTCCATGCCGCTGGGTGGCGGCGGCAGTTCGCCGGCCTCCAGTGGTGAAATGAGCACCAGGCAACACGCGCCGGTCATGAGCCACAACGGACGCTGAAGACGGCGAGCCAATCCTCGGCTCATACACGTATTACGTCCGTCAATGGACTGAATCCTCCTGATACTGCGGTGGCCGAGCCCGTGTCTATCGGGCCCGACGCAATCTCTGTGGCCAGCGCTTGCTCCCGCCGGGCTGCGCAGTGGCCCCATCCGGTCTATCCAGAGACAGCGCGCAGGCTCGATTTACGACTGCTTGGCGCCTGAGCGGGAGCAAGCTCCCTCGCCACAAAACCTCTCCATGAAGCCGAGACCGTTGCTTACTTTGCCGGGGTGATATTTTGTACCTGCGGCGCACCGTTGACCCGCACCTGCAACGCCGCATCCGCCGCTGGTGCCGGCGCCGGCCAGCGCATTACCGCGCCCGGCAGCACATAACCCAGCAGCCCTTCCGCCAGCGGTTTGCTCTGCCCGCCCTGTTTGATCGCGACATCGGTCAATCGCGCATGCACCGCACCTTGATTGCGCACTTCCACATAAGGCTTGCCGTCCACCGCCACGGTGCGCCAGCTCAATTGCGGCAGGCCAATGCCTTTGGGGTCGCGCGGGCGGGTGCTGTCCTCTTTGCTCCACAGCCCCGCGCCGTAGGCGAACAGCGGCACCGAATAACGCATCTGGAAGCGGATCGCAGCAGCTGTCTTGCCGCCGTCTGCCGAGGGCGGTTGCGCCGAGGGGATTTCGTCGATGATGATCCGGTAGGCCAGTTCCTGCCCCGGCGGCACTTCTTTGGTACGGGTCAGGCGCACCAGTTGTTTCTGCCCCGGCTCGATCTTCGCCACCGGCGGGCTGCC
>NZ_AKJD01000083.1 GCF_000282515.1 Pseudomonas sp. GM80 | reverse complement strand
TGGCAGCCGACACAGCCGTTGGCGATGTAAACGTCGCGGCCTTCCAGTTCAAGGGCGGGGCGTGGCTTCATGCCTTCGACCGGCTTGTTGGTGACGTCCTGGAAAAACAGCGGAACGATTTGAGTCAGGCCGCCAACACTGACGGCGATGACCATGAAGAAGGCCAGCAGGCCAATATTCTTCTCGACAGCTTCATGCTTCATCAGTGAGCTCCAACGACAGCGATCTGGGCGGCGGCTTCAGCTTCAACAGCGTTCGAGGCGCGCACGGTGCGCCAGACGTTGTAAGCCATCAGGAACATGCCGCTGGCGAAGAAAGCACCGCCCAGGGCACGGACGATGTAGCCCGGGTGGCTGGCTTGCAGCGCTTCAACGAACGAGTAGGTGAGGGTGCCGTCGTCGTTGATTGCACGCCACATCAGGCCCTGAGTGATGCCGTTGACCCACATCGACGCGATGTACAGCACGGTGCCGATGGTCGCGAGCCAGAAGTGCGCGTTGATCAGGCCGACGCTGTGCATCTGCGCACGGCCGAACAGACGCGGGATCATGTGGTAGATCGCGCCGATCGAGATCATTGCCACCCAGCCAAGAGCGCCGGCGTGTACGTGGCCGATGGTCCAGTCGGTGTAGTGCGAGAGCGAGTTGACGGTCTTGATCGCCATCATCGGCCCTTCGAAGGTCGACATGCCGTAGAACGCCAGCGATACCACGAGGAAACGCAGGATCGGGTCGGTGCGCAGCTTATGCCAGGCGCCAGAGAGGGTCATCATGCCGTTGATCATGCCGCCCCAGCTTGGCGCCAGCAGGATGATCGACATCGCCATGCCCAGCGATTGTGCCCAATCCGGCAGTGCGGTGTAGTGCAGGTGGTGCGGGCCGGCCCAGATGTACAGGGTGATCAGGGCCCAAAAGTGCACGATCGACAGGCGATAGGAGTAGATCGGACGTTCGGCCTGTTTCGGCACGAAGTAGTACATCATCCCGAGGAAACCGGTGGTCAGGAAGAAGCCCACCGCGTTGTGGCCGTACCACCACTGGATCATCGCATCGGTCGCGCCCGAGTAGGCGGAGTAGGACTTGAACAGGTTCACCGGCAGGGACGCGTGGTTGACGATGTGCAGCATCGCCGTGACGACGATGAACGCGCCGTAGAACCAGTTACCCACATAGATGTGCTTGGTTTTGCGCTTGGTGATGGTGCCGAAGAACACCAGACCGTAGGTGACCCAGACAATGGCCAGCAAAATGGCGATCGGCCATTCCAGTTCCGCGTATTCCTTGGTGGTGGTGTAACCCAGCGGCAAGGTAATGATTGCGCCGACAATCACCGCTTGCCAGCCCCAGAAGGTGAAGGCGGCGAGGCTGTCGGAAATCAGTCGCGTCTGGCAGGTTCGCTGCACGACATAGTAGGAAGTGGCAAATAGTGCACAACCACCGAAGGCGAAAATCACCAGGTTTGTGTGCAACGGGCGCAGGCGTCCAAAGCTCGTCCACGGCAGACCGAAGTTCAACTCCGGCCAGACCAGTTGCGAGGCGATGAAGACACCGAGCCCCATGCCAAGGATCCCCCAGACCACCGTCATGATGGCGAACTGGCGGACTACCTTATAGTTATAAGCAGTCGGACTGATTGCTGTGCTCATTCTAAGGTTCCACGGTTTGGGTGTTTTATTAGGATTAAAATCGGCCGCAAGTATGCAGAGAGCAGGGGGTCATTGCAACGCGCCATGACCTGGGTCAATGCTTTCCAAGGCTGATTCTGCGGCCTTTCCATGCGCCGCGTAAGGACAAAATCGGCCTCGGACAAAATGTCGCAGCGGACGAAAAAAGCGAGGGGTTCAGGTCACTTGTAACGAGGTATGTTCGAACGGCCAGTTCGGCTGATGAATGGCAATCGGCGCGACAGCCGGTATCTACCGGCCTTTGCGGCGAGTCTGTCAGCCAATTCATCGAACATATCGCTCGGGGTCGACCTGGAACCGGCACGGGCCAGTCCGCATCGAGCAAGCGTAGACCCGAATCCGGGGAACCGAAAGGTGAGGGTGTGAAGGGGTGCGACAATGCGTCGCAAAGGGGTGGGAAACTGCCGCACGGAGAATCGTGCGGCAGAGGTGTGCGCAATGATTATTTCTGTTTGTCTTCAGTAATCAGTTTTTCTGTATTCAATCCGTGGCTGAGGCTGTACACATAAGCCGCCAGCAATTGCACTTTATCGTTGCCCAGCAGCTCGTTTTGCGCCGGCATGTGACCCTGACGACCATGGCGAATGGTCTGCTCGAGTTGGGTCAGGCTGGTGCCATAGATAAACCCGGCCGGGTGCGTCAGATTCGGCGCGCCCATGGCTTCAGTGCCGTGGCCGGTTGCCCCATGACAGGCGACGCACGTGGTGCTGAACGCTTGTTGTCCCGCTTGCAGGTCAGCCTTGTTGTCGGCTGGCAATGGCAGGCCGGCCAGTTCATGACGGACATAAGCGGCAACGTTCTTCACCCCGGCCTCGCCCAACACTTCACCCCAGGCCGGCATCGCCGCCATCCGGCCACCCATGATGGTGGTCTTGATGGTGTCGGCGTCGCCGCCCCAGCGCCAGTCGCTGTCGGCGAGGTTAGGGAAACCGAACGCGCCTTTGGCATCGGAACCGTGGCACACCGAACAGTTGGAAGCGAACAAGCGGCCACCCATTTTCAACGCCTGCGGATCCTTCGCCACTTCTTCCACCGGCATGGCGGCGAACTTGGCGAAGATCGGCCCGAACTTGGCGTCGGCCTTGTTCATTTCCTTTTCCCACTCGTGCACGCCGGTCCAGCCATCCTCGTAACCCGGCAGAATGCCTTTCCAGTTGCCCAGACCCGGATACAGAATCAGATAGCCCACGGAAAACACCAGCGTGCCGGCGAACAGCATGAACCACCACTGCGGCAGCGGGTTGTCGTACTCCTCGATGCCGTCGAAGCTGTGGCCCATGGTCTGGTCGACGCTGCCCTTGGTTTCGCCCCGGCGGGTGCCGATCAGCAGCCACGTCAGGCCGATCAGGCTGCCGATGGTCAGTACGCAGATCCACGTACTCCAGAAGGTGGTCATGGCCGGGTACTCCTTGTCTCATTTGCTTGGGTTGTTTCGGCTTGCGGTTCGTCGGCGAACGGCAGCAGACGTGCTTCAGCGAACTCCGGGGTGCGCTTGCGGTTGAACACCCACAAGGTCAGGCCGACGAAGGCGACGAACACCACGACCGTGCCGAGGCCGCGAATCAGGCCTGCACTCATTTCAATGACCATGGCTCACCTCTTACTCTTGATCGCAGTGCCGAGCACTTGCAGGTAGGAGACGAGCGCGTCCATTTCGGTCTTGCCCTTGAGGCTGGCGACCGCGCCGCTGATGTCGTCGTCGGTGTACGGCACGCCAAGAGTGCGCATGACTTTGAGCTTGGTTTCGGTGTGGCTGCTGTCGACCGCCTGCGTGACAAGCCACGGGTAGGCCGGCATTTTCGATTCCGGTACGACGTTGCGCGGGTTGTACAAGTGCGCGCGGTGCCAGTCATCCGAGTAGCGCGCGCCGACCCGGGCGAGGTCCGGACCGGTACGTTTCGAGCCCCAGAGAAACGGGTGATCCCAAACGCTTTCACCGGCTACCGAGTAATGCCCGTAGCGTTCGGTTTCGGCGCGGAACGGGCGGATCATCTGCGAGTGGCAACCGACGCAGCCTTCGCGGATATAGATGTCGCGGCCTTCCAGTTGCAGCGCGGTGTAGGGCTTCATGCCCTCGACCGGTTTGTTGGTGACGTCCTGGAAGAACAGCGGGACGATCTGGGTCAGGCCGCCGATGCTCACGGCAAACACCATGAGCAACATCAACAGGCCGACGTTCTTTTCAATCGTTTCGTGTTTCATGGTCGACTCCTCAGGCCATCTGCGCGGCAGCGACGACGTCAGCAGGCTGCGAGGCCCGCACGGTGCGCCAGGTGTTGTAAGCCATCAGGAACATGCCGCTGAGGAAGATCGCCCCACCAATCAGCCGCACGACGAAGCCTGGGTGGCTGGCCACCAGGGTTTCGACGAAGGAGTAGGTGAGCGTGCCGTCCTCGTTGACTGCGCGCCACATCAGGCCCTGAGCGATGCCGTTGACCCACATCGAAGCGATGTAGAGCACGGTGCCGATGGTCGCGAGCCAGAAGTGCGCGTTGATCAGGCCGACGCTGTGCATCTGCGCCTTGCCGAAGATTTTCGGGATCATGTGGTACAGCGCGCCGATCGAGATCATCGCCACCCAACCGAGAGCGCCGGCGTGTACGTGGCCGATGGTCCAGTCGGTGTAGTGGGAGAGGGCGTTGACCGTTTTGATCGCCATCATCGGACCTTCGAAGGTCGACATGCCGTAGAACGCCAGCGAGACCACGAGGAAACGCAGGATCGGGTCGCTGCGCAACTTATGCCAGGCGCCCGAGAGGGTCATCATGCCGTTGATCATGCCGCCCCAGCTCGGTGCCAGCAGAATCAGCGACATCACCATGCCCAGCGACTGTGCCCAGTCCGGCAGCGCGGTGTAGTGCAAATGGTGTGGACCGGCCCAGATGTACAGGGTGATCAGTGCCCAGAAGTGCACGATCGACAGGCGATACGAATACACCGGACGTTCGGCCTGTTTCGGTACGAAGTAGTACATCATCCCGAGGAAACCGGCGGTGAGGAAAAAGCCTACGGCGTTGTGGCCGTACCACCATTGCACCATCGCGTCGGTTGCACCGGCGTATACCGAGTAGGACTTGGTGAAACTCACCGGCAACTCAAGGTTGTTGACGATGTGCAGAATCGCTACGGTGATGATGAACGCGCCGAAAAACCAGTTGCCCACGTAGATGTGTTTGGTCTTGCGCTGCATGATCGTGCCGAAGAACACGATGGCGTAAGCGACCCAGACGATGGTGATCAGGATGTCGATCGGCCATTCCAGCTCGGCGTATTCCTTGGAGCTGGTGTAACCCAGTGGCAGGCTGATCGCCGCCAACAAGATCACCAATTGCCAGCCCCAGAAGCAGAACGCGGCGATTTTTGGCGCAAACAATTGGGTCTGGCAGGTGCGTTGCACCGAGTAGAACGAACTGGCGAACAGCGCACAGCCACCGAACGCGAAGATCACCGCGTTGGTGTGCAGCGGGCGCAGACGGCCGAAACTGGTCCAGGGCAAATTGAAGTTGAGTTCGGGCCAGACCAATTGGGCCGCGAGAAAAACCCCGAGCCCCATGCCGACGATGCCCCACACCACCGTCATAATGGCGAATTGGCGGACCACCTTGTAGTTGTAGGCGGTACTGATAGAAGTGTTCATGGTTCCCCATCCACGGTTCAGCCGAAGTGAGCGCGCGCAAAAGACGCGGCGAATCCTTCGTCTGGAGTTATAGGCAGACTAAAAGCGAGGCAAGCATGGACAAACAGCACAAGGCCAGTATTGACGGGGATCAATGGGCGCAGTGCGTGCGTGATCATGGGTGGCTTTGGGATGCCGCGTCGGGTGAGGTTTCGGCGACGTTGATCCTTGCTCATGGTGCCGGTGCG
The DNA here is from genome assembly GCF_000282515.1 of Pseudomonas sp. GM80. Classification (GTDB taxonomy): domain Bacteria; phylum Pseudomonadota; class Gammaproteobacteria; order Pseudomonadales; family Pseudomonadaceae; genus Aquipseudomonas. Next base: position 2,797 of record NZ_AKJD01000083.1, on the reverse strand, counting down.
CCGATGGACAGTGACTGGATGAACGACATGGCTGGGCGCCTTGCTGCACTGGGCGTGAACGTGTTGCGGTTTGAGTTTCCGTATATGGCGCAGCGACGGGTTGATGGGGTGAAGCGGCCGCCGAATCCTGCGGGGAAATTGCAGGAAAGTTGGCGTGAGGTGTTCGCTGAAGTGCGACGTCATGTCACTGGGGTTTTGGCGGTTGGCGGGAAGTCGATGGGTGGGCGAATGGCCAGTCTCTTGGCTGATGAGTTGGGGGCTGATGCGTTGGTTTGTCTGGGGTATCCGTTTTATGCGGTGGGGAAGCCGGAGAAACCTCGGGTTGAGCATTTGGCTGGGTTGAAGACGCGGACATTGATTGTGCAGGGGGAGCGGGATGCGCTTGGCAACCGTGAAGCGGTTGAGGCTTACACCTTGTCACCGAGTATTGAGGTGTTTTGGCTGGCTGCGGGGGATCATGATTTGAAGCCGTTGATGGTTTCGGGGTTTACGCATGAGCAGCATTTGGCCCGTGCGGCTGAGCGTGTGGCTGGGTTTCTTCGGTGAGGCTTTATTTGGGGGGCATATCCGTTGCTGCGGTAACGGCTGCTTAGGGTTTCGCCCTCACGGCGACTCACTTTTTTACAAGGAGCGCCCGAAAAAATAAGCAAAAAACGCTTGCTCCTACGTTCGGCCCGCTCGCTAAGGCTCGGGGTTCCTTCGCTCCGGGATCCATCCGGTGCACCTCCTCTCGCTGTGTTTGGCTTCGCCAAACGGTCGCTGCGCTCCCACGCCCGGATCAATCCCTCCACTCAGCCTTCCGACGTCGCCCGTGGATCAAGATCAAAAGCGGTACTCGAGCTAGCGCTCATTGTTGAGTGGTGCGGCTGCGCCGCGAGTTTCATGTAGGAGCTGCCGCAGGCTGCGATCTTTTGATTTCGCTCTTCGCAGGAGCAGAGCCTGCTCGCGAAGGCGGCCTGCCAGCCGACCATTCCCTCGCTGATGCACCCGGCCCTACTGTAGGAGTGAGCCTGCTCGCGATAGCGACCTACCAGCCGACCAATTTCTTACAGACTGCATGCAATCTCTGTGGGAGCTGGCTTGCCAGCGATGGCGGCCTGACGAACAACACCAAAACATCAGAGCAACTTCCCGCTTTTTCTGAGAGTACAACTCACCGCTCATCAATGTCCGGAAAGAAGATCCTGCCAACAACCCAAGGCTCAACGATCTCGCAATCTACGGTGCGCAAAAAAGATCCCCACTCGCTTCGGTTATGAGCATCCGGGCCGGTGATTGTCAGTAGCAGGTACTCATCCCGAAAGGCGTCATAGGCGTAGATCAGCCAAAAGTCATTGTCAGCATCATCAACCAATGCTGTGCGGTAATACTGACGATTGATTTTTTCCCATCGAGCCTGCAGTGCCTGACTACTGGCCAGGTGAATATGATGCATATCGTTCAGATCGAGTCGTTCGTCTCGCCCAAAAACTGCGGTAATTCATCGCAGATTTTGTAGTTGTAGAAGTGTGCCGCGAAGTTTTTCCAGTTATTGATTTGTTCAAAAAGTGTGGAAATTTTGATGGCTGGCATCCAGGCCTACTTTGTAAAAGGTAGCCTGCCAGTGATCACAAATTTATCGAACACTTTCTACCCATCACGCGCGGCTTGCCGAACATCCAGGAATGTCAGTTCATCACGGACATTTTTTTTGTTGGGTTTGTCGGTTTTTCGGGTGGTGGCCATCGCAGCCTCCGAAGGATGTGTATTCATGCTGACCAGCTTATGTGAATTAATTTTGAGCGGCAAACAGTAGAACCCTGCTCAGAGATGGGCAAGTCGGCGGATTCTGATCGAGTTGTAGGACATGGAACGCAGATGTGTAGGCACTGAAATATTGTCATTTGATGCCTGCGATGGCGCGGATGCATTTTCAGGTTGAGCGATTTCGTCTAATCGTTTCAGAAAACGGGTTGAACATTTTTCGGCATTTCGCGTTGTTAAACATGATTGCTGATAGATGTTTAAATTACACAAACCGTTACGCCACAAGCCCTACAACGCCTTGCGCCGTTACCTACGCGTACGCCAGAATCCGCCGGCATACACGACCATGGCTCGGGCTATATCGTTTCCCTGTCACTGAAAATCAGTGATCGGGTTTGGTAGCCCGTCTGTAATAGTTGTATGGCGACACCTTCTGCAGCCTCTTTTTTGCGGCTTGCTTTATATGGTGGTCATGCGGGGGGGCTCTTTCGAGAGCGCCGGGTTTCCTATTGCAGCCGGTCTACCAACCCGCGTATGGCCGCCACCCTCGTTTGGTAGCGAGAAGTGACGGCTCCTGAAACTGCGATAGGAGCTTCACTCATGTTCAAAGCCACGCCAAATCCCCCGGATACCGATCCGATCCCGTACGACCCAACCCTCGAACCTCAAAAGTTAAGAGAAGCGACCGACCGCGCCATCAACTTCTACCTCAACCCCGGCTCACTGAAGCTTTCAATCCCTTCCCGCAAGACCAGCAAGATCTTCCTCATCGACCCCGCAGTGGACGAAGAAACACTGCTCGTCGAAGCCTGCGAATCGTTAGCCGCTGCCAGCGACATGGCCCGTGATATCGGCGACGTCATCGACAACACACAACGCCGGACCATGCTGATGCTGCATCAGGTGATCATGCTGAGTGAGCTGATGGTCAACCGAGTCCTGGACAGCCGCCGCTTGCCGCACTAGCAAACCCGACGCAGTCCCCTTGTAGGAGCTGCCGCAGGCTGCGATCTTTTGATCTGTTTTTTAACAATCAAAGGCAAGATCAAAA
>NZ_AKJD01000082.1 GCF_000282515.1 Pseudomonas sp. GM80 | reverse complement strand
AAAAGATCAGATCAAAAGATCGCAGCCTGCGGCAGCTCCTACCGGGATCGTGTTTCACCCCGGGATTTGTGCCCACCACAGTGGTTTCAGGGGTCAGGTGCTTTCGCGGATTTTCAGTTCGAAGCCCATGTCTTCGACCGGCCGCGCGACATTGTTGCCGGCCATCAGCGTCAGCATTTGCTCCGCTGCACGTCGGCCAATCGCCTCGCGTGGGGTGTTGATACTGCTCAGGCGCGGGACCATGTGCTCGGACATTGGCAAGTCGTTGAAACCGAGAATTGCCACCTGCTCGGGAATTCTGATGCCGTTGCGCAATGCTTCGAGCAGCGCGCCCTGTGCGAGGTCGTCGTTACCGAAGAAGATCGCATCGACATCCGGGTGTGCCGCCAACAGTTGCAGGAACAACTCGCCACCCAAACCCACGGACGACGAACGCGGCGTCAGCACTTCCAGATCCGGGTCGTAACGCCCGGCCTTTTGCAGCGCCTTGCGGAAGCCCTCGCCACGCAACAACGTGCGTTGATCGAGCTGCGCGCCGATATACGCCAAGCGCTTGCGCCCGCGTGAGAGCAAATGCTCGGCCGCCGTTTCACCTGCACTCAGTTGCGAGAAACCAACACAATTCACCCCGGCAGCGCTGTCCAGTTCCATCATGTACACGCAGGGAATGTTGCTGGCCTCGATCATTCGCCGTGAACTTTCGGTGCGATCAAACCCGGTCAGCAAAAAACCTCGCGGCTGATAAGCCAGGTAGTTGCGCAGCAGGTTTTCTTCTTCATCGCGGGAATAGTGGAAGTTGCCGATCAACACTTCGAAGCCCTTGGGCGTCAGCACCCGATGAATGGCTTCCAGCGTATCGATGAACAACAGGTTGGACAGCGAAGGGACCAACACCACCACAGAATGGCTCTGCGCCGAGGCCAAGGCGCGGGCAGCAGGGTTGACCACATAGTTGAGTTCACTGGCGGCTTTTTGCACTTTTTCCACCAGTTCGGTGGCGACCGTGCTGACCCCACGCAAGGCGCGGGAGGCGGTAATCGGGCTGACGCCGGCCAGGCGGGCAACTTCATTGAGGGTGGGACGGCCGGTGGTGCGAGTGTTTTTATCGTTTTTAGGGGTGGTCATCGACGGCTTGCCAAACAAAAATCAAGGCACTAAGGTAGCGCTGTCCTGATGCAGCTGTAAATGCGTAAGCGAGGTCCTGCCTGATCTTCGCTTTTTGGCGTTGGGCGCAAACCTGCTGCAACCCAAAAAAACGACAAGAAGGCGTCGGCAACTTCTGCCTGTGCACTAGAGTCATAGCTAGCAAAGGTAGCGCTGTCTGCGCGCTGAGGTGTTATATGAGTCATCCCATCACCGCCCTGGTCATCATGGGCGTTGCCGGTTGCGGCAAGACGTGCGTCAGCGAGGCCCTGTGCCAATTGAGCGGCGCCACTGCCATTGAAGGCGATACTTTTCATCCGGCCGCGAACATCGAAAAGATGAGCGCGGGGATCCCCCTGAACGACGACGACCGTGCCGGCTGGCTCGACAGCCTGTGCGATGAACTGCGTCGCGTCGATGCGTCGGGCAAACGCCCGGTGCTGACCTGCTCGGCCCTTAAACACAGTTATCGCGAAGTGTTGCGCAGTGCCTTGCCGGGCCTGGGTTTCGTGTTTCTTGAATTGACCCCTGAAGTTGCCGCTGAACGTGTGTCCCACCGTCCGGGCCACTTTATGCCCGCCACGTTGATCGAAAGCCAGTTCGCCACGCTCGAATCGCCCAAGGGCGAACCGCTGACGTTGGCGCTGAATGCTTCGATTCACAGTGTTGAAGAACTGGCGTCCCAGGCTCACGTCTGGTGGCAGGCCCACGGTCTGAAGCAGGCGGTATGAGTGTGTTGAAAGAGCTAGCGCAGTCCTCACGACTTCTGTTTAACCCGCTTTAATAACAACAACAATCCAGGAGACACCCCCAATGTTTGGCATGTCCCATGAGACGTTCCTGCTGCTCGATGCAGTGGTCACGGTAATCGGCCTGATTATCCTGATCACCAAATTCAAGATTCACCCGTTCATTTCCCTGACCATCGCCGCCGCGTTCCTCGGCCTGACGTCGGGCATGCCGATCGGCACCATCATCAAAGCGTTCCAGGACGGCTTCGGTGGCGTGCTCGGTTTCGTCGGCATCATCCTCGCGCTGGGCACCATGCTCGGTAAAATGATGGCCGAGTCGGGCGGGGCGGATCAGATCGCCCAGACCCTGATCCGTGCGTTCGGTAAAGACAAAGTCCAGTGGGCGATGATGTTTGCCGCGTTCCTGGTGGGCATTCCGCTGTTCTTCGAAATCGGTTTTGTCCTGCTGATTCCGCTGGTGTTCATCGTTGCGCGCCGCACCGGTGTGTCGATCATCAAGATCGGTATCCCGCTGCTCGCCGGTCTCTCCGCCGTGCACGGCCTGGTGCCGCCGCACCCGGGCCCGCTGCTGGCCATCGGCGTGTTCGGTGCGGACATCGGCAAGACCATTCTTTATGGTCTGATCGTGGCGCTGCCAACCGCGATCATTGCCGGTCCGATCTTCGGTACGTTCATCGCCAAGCACATTCCGGGTCACCCGAATCAGGAACTGGTCGATCAACTGGCCCGCGAAAACGACGACTCGACCACGCTGCCGAGCTTCAGCATCACCCTGATCACCGTGCTGCTGCCGGTGTTCCTGATGCTGCTGAAAACCTTTGCTGACGTCGCGTTGCCGGACGGTCACTTCTTCCGCACCTGGATGGACATGATCGGTCATCCGATCTCGGCGCTGTTGCTGGCGTTGCTGTTGTCGCTGTACACCTTCGGGCACAAGCAGGGCATCGGTTCGCAACAAATGCTCAAGTGGCTGGATGCGAGCCTGGCGCCAACCGCCGCGATCATTTTGATCATCGGTGCCGGCGGTGGCTTCAAGCAGATGCTGGTGACCAGCGGTGTGGGCGACGTGATCGGCCACATGGCGGTCAGCGCGCAAATCTCGCCGATCCTGCTGGCGTGGCTGGTGGCGGCGGTGATTCGTATCGCTACCGGTTCGGCGACTGTGGCGACCATCACTGGCGCGGGCATTGTGGTGCCGGTGGTGGGGATGATTCCGGGTGTTAACCGTGAGCTGCTGGTACTCGCTACCGGCGCCGGTTCGCTGATCCTGTCGCACGTGAACGACGCCGGTTTCTGGCTGGTGAAGCAATACTTCAACATGACCGTGGCCGAGACGTTCAAGACCTGGACGGCGATGGAAACGATCCTCTCGGTGGTTGCGTTGGGCTTTATCCTGCTGCTGTCGTTGTTCGTGTAAACAGTTTCTTGCAGACACAAAAAAACCGCAGCGATGCGGTTTTTTTGTGCCTGATGATCTGCGTGAACACGGCACCTGTAGGAGCTGTCGAGTGAAACGAGGCTGCGATCTTTTGATTGTAAAAACCAGATCAAAAGATCGCAGCCTGCGGCAGCTCCTACAAGGGAGGTGGGTCAGTTATTTGGTAACTAATCCATCCGCCCGGAACATCCCGCGAATCCCGCGTACAGCCTGGCGAATGCGGTCCTGGTTTTCGATCAGCGCGAAGCGCACGTGATCATCGCCGTACTCACCAAACCCCACCCCTGGCGAAACACAGACCTTGGCCTCGGCCAGCAGCTTCTTGGCAAATTCCAGCGAGCCCAGATGCGCGTACTGCTCGGGGATCTTCGCCCAGACGTACATCGACGCCTTCGGATTCTCGACCATCCAGCCCAGTTCATGCAGACCTTTCACCAGCACATTACGACGCTGGCGATACTGCTCGGCGATGTCGCGCACGCACTGCTGATCGCCTTCCAGCGCGGCAATCGCCGCGACTTGCAGCGGGGTAAAGGTGCCGTAGTCGTGGTAGCTCTTGATCCGCGCGAGGGCGTTGACCAGTTCCGGATTACCGACCATGAAACCGATGCGCCAGCCGGCCATGTTGTAACTCTTGGACAAGGTGAAAAACTCCACCGCGATGTCCTTGGCGCCCGGCACCTGCATGATCGACGGCGCTTTCCAGCCGTCATAGACGATGTCGGCGTAGGCCAGATCGTGAATTACCAGCACGTCGTACTGCTTGGCGAGGGCGATCACCCGTTCGAAGAAATCCAGTTCCACGCACTGTGCAGTCGGGTTCGACGGGAAACCGAGGATCATCATTTTCGGCTTCGGAATCGAGCCACGAATCGCCCGTTCCAGCTCATCGAAGAAGTCCACGCCGGGCACCAGCGGCACCGAACGCACCTGGGCACCGGCAATCACCGCACCGTAGATGTGAATCGGGTAGCTCGGGTTCGGCACCAATACGGTGTCGCCCTGATCCAGGGTCGCCAGCATCAAATGCGCCAGGCCTTCCTTGGAACCGATGGTGACGATGGCTTCGCTTTCCGGGTCGATATCGACCTCGTAGCGCTGCTTGTACCAGTTGGAAATCGCCCGGCGCAGGCGCGGAATGCCCTTGGACGTCGAGTAACCGTGGGTGTCGTCGCGTTGGGCAACCTGTACGAGTTTTTCGACAATGTGCGGCGGCGTGGCGCCGTCGGGGTTGCCCATGCTCAAGTCGATGATGTCTTCACCACGACGACGCGCGGCCATTTTCAGCTCGGCGGTGATGTTGAAAACGTAAGGGGGGAGTCGATCTATGCGCGCAAAGCGGCGCGGCGAACCTTGTTCAGCCATTGTTGCCTCGGATAACGTAAGCGCCCGGAACCGTCCGAGCGACGCTGGTCACTGCGGTGACCTGTGGCGGAAGATAAGGTCAGTGATGGCATACTGTCCAGCCCGTTTGTAAACAATTTTGTCCCAAGGAAATCGGTAGATGGAATTCACCAGCGGCTTTTTGCTGAGCCTTTCGCTGTGCCTGGATATCGGCGTGGCCAACATCGCGATGATCACATTGGCGATGCAGCGCGGTTACTTTCAAGGCTTCGCGCTGGGCCTCGGCACGTGCGTCGGCGACTTGATTTACGCGGTGCTGGCGCTGGCCGGGATGACGGTGCTGCTGCAATACGAAACCGTGCGCTGGGTACTGTGGATCGGCGGCTCGGTGCTGCTGATCTACTTTGCGGCGAAGATGATTTACTCGGCGATCCATCACGAAGCGCAGTTGGCGGCCACGGCGGAAGTAGGGCAGAACTCTCATCGCAAGGAATTCTTTCGTGGGATTTTTCTCGCCATGTCGTCGCCGAGCGCGATTCTCTGGTTTGCAGCGGTCGGTGGCACCTTGATTGCTCGTTCCGGGGGCGGCGGCCCTTTGAGTTCGGCGTTGTTCCTTGGCGGTTTCCTCTGCGCCGGGCTGCTGTGGTCGGCCGGTTTGTGCTTCGCCGCGATTCATGGCGGCAAGCTGCTCGGTGACAAGCTTCTGCGTTACTCCTACATGGCATCTGCAGCGATCTTCTGCTATTTCGCGGTGTACGTGATCGTATCTGGCTATAACGAATTCGTCGGTTCCGGTGCCGTCGAGCAGTTGCACACGTTGTAGGCGTGCGAATTGGATTGGGCTTTCTATACTCCCAGCCGAACCCCTTTTTTTGTGCCAGGAGTCGAGTCATGGATGAGCAAAAACGCGTCGAAGTGGCTGAACCTCGCTTCGAACATGGACACTTCCTGCTGATTGCAGGTTTTCGCGGTCGATTTACCCAAGACAGCGCAAAGGACATCCCGACGCTGTGGGAAAAGTTCTTGCCGCACCTGGGAAAGATACCGGGGCAAAAAAACGAAGTGACCTACGGCGTCTGCAGTAACTTCGACGGCAAGGGTGGCTTCGATTACATCGCCGGGGTGGAAATCAGCAAGCTCGATGATCTCGACCAGAAGGTCTACCAGTGGGTCGAGGTGCTGCCCCGCCAGTACGCGGTGTTTGAACACCAGGGGCCGCTCGATCAGTTGCCGCAAACCCTGCAATACATCTACAAGACCTGGTTGCCGACCTCTCACTACGTGGAGCTCAACGCCCCGGAACTGGAGCGTTACAGCGCCGATTTCAATCCGCGTCTGCACACCGGCAAACTGGAAATCTGTGTGCCGGTCGATTCCAAAAAAGCCTGAACAGACAACCATGAGGCGGATCATTGATCCGCCTCATACGATCAACGCTGTTTACGCCGTGTGCGCAGCAGGTCGATCGCCAGTGTGATGAACCCGAACGTACTGATGCCCAACACCATCAACAGACCAATCTGAACGCTGCTCATAAGCGGTTTCCCCCACGGGTGATCAGAGACAGCTCACAGCAATAGCCGCCCTCGAGCCCGAAGAAAAGCGCTTATACGCAAGCTTTACGCCGCCCGCGCGCATCGATATGCCGCGCTTATTCCTTTATGCTTTCGGCACTTTCTTCTGCTGATTTTCGAGCTGCCATGAACACCCTCATCCGCAACGTCACCGCCGCCGACCTGGATCGCTGCTACGCCATCGAAACCGTTACCTACGAAGGCGACGAAGCGGCCACCCGAGAGAAGATCGCCACGCGTATTGCCACCTGGCCGGAAGGTTTTATCGTCGCCGAGGTGGAGGGCGTGGTCGCAGGCTTCGTCAATTCCGGCGCGGCGTTTGACGTGCAGATGTCGGACGAGGCGTTCAAGGAACTGATCGGCCATGACCCGAAAGGGCCGAACGTGGTGATCATGTCGGTGGTGGTGCACCCGGATTATCAGGGGCAGGGTTTGGCCAAGCGCTTGATGGGCGAGTTCATCGAGCGTATGCGCGGGATGGATAAAGCGACGATTCACCTGATGTGCAAGGAGAAGCACATCCCGCTGTACGCCGGGTTTGGCTTCGCCTACATCAAACCGTCGGAGTCCGACCACGGCGGCATGGCGTGGCACGAGATGATCCTCACCCTCTGATTCAACCCCGATCCTGATCGTTCCCACGCTCTGCGTGGGAATGCCTCCTGTGACGCTCTGCGTCACGACTTTGGGACGCAGAGCGTCCCCGGCTGCATTCCCACGCAGAGCGTGGGAACGATCATTTACGGGGGTATCAGTAGAGGGTGTCGGTGACCCGTTTCGGCGCTTCGCGGTCGTAGGTTTCGGCATCGAACTCGCCGTCATTCAGGCGCTTGTGGAAGGCGCCGGCGCTTGGCAGGGCCGAGCGCGGCAGATGCGTTTCAGGATTCCACGCATCCGAGCGGACGAACGCTTTTGAACAATGGAAAAACGCCGCTTCCACCGTCACCAGCAACACGGTTTTCGCCGGTTTGCCATTCACCGCAAAACTCTCCAGCAGCGCCGGCTCAGCGCTGATCACCGCCGTGCCATTGACCCGCAACGTCTCGCCAATCCCCGGAATGATGAACAGCAGCGACACCCGCGAATCCTGCAGGACATTGCGCAGGGTATCGATGCGGTTGTTGCCCGGGCGGTCCGGCAGGGCCAGGGTGTTTTGATCGATGATCCGCACAAACCCCGGCGCATCCCCGCGCGGTGAATTATCCAGGCCATCGGCGCCCACCGAGCTGACGATCACCAGCGGCGAAACCCGCACCATCGCCTGATAATCCTCGTTGAGAAAACCGATCTGCTTGCGCACCGCGCGGTCGTGGGGCAGTCCGTAAATCGCTTCCAGCGCTTCGATTGAGTCAATCATCCTTGCACCCCCGATAACTTAGAAAAACAGCCCCATGCGCCGTTCGTAACCGATCCGGCCCTTGTACGCTTCGCCGCTGTCGACGTAGCCATACTTTGCATACAGCGCGATGGCCGCGTCGTTATCGGCATCCACCGACAATTCCAGCCCCTTGATCTCCGGCCACGCCTGCCGCGCAACCTCGGGCAGCGCTTGCAAACATGCCTTGCCGTAACCCTTGCCCTGCGCCCGGCGATCAACCTGCAACGCATGCAACGTGGCGCTGTGTTCATCGGCCCAGGCTGGCAACACCGGCGGGCGCTTGAGCAGCAGAAACGCGACCGGCACCTCTTCTGCCAGCAAGGCAAAACCCTTTACACCGGGGCCGGGTTTCGACAGCAGGGTGTGCAAAGCGCCGTGGATATCGCCGGAGAACTTGATCTGTTCGGCGTGGATTTCAATCGCCTCGACTTGTTCACGCTGCAAGGCGTTGAGACTGTCGTACGGCACGAGTTGGGCTGACACGGGAATTTCCTTTTTCCTACAAAGACGAGCCTCGGATTCTAGCGATTTTGTCTTCGGTGGAAATTTTTTGTTTCGTCTGTCGATCTGCCCAATCGCCGAACGACTAAGGGTGTCTTCACAACAAAAACCACGGAGAACACCATGAGCGCACAAGCTGAAATCCAGACCCTGATCAATACCTACCGCGAAGCCGTCATGACCAAGGACGTGGAGAAAGTCATGGCGTTGTACGCCGACGACATCGTCTCGTTCGACGCAATCAAGGCCCTGCAATTCAAGGGCAAACCGGCCTATCGTGCGCACTGGGTGGCATGCATGGAAATGTGCCCCGGCCCGCACATTTTCGAGTTCCACGAAATTGCCATCGAAAGCGCTGACAACATCGCCTTCGCCCATTGGGTGGCCAACTGCGGTGGCACCAATGACAAAGGCGAAACCCAGAGCTGCTGGATGCGCGTCACTGCGTGCTATCGGCAGGTCGGCGGGGCCTGGAAAATCGCCCATGAACACTGGTCGGCCCCGTTCGATCCGATGAGCGGCGCGACCCTGTTTGATGTGCAGCCCTGATCTTCAGCCATAGTTGAACCGTCCGCTTCAGGAGAACGCCATGAAGTATTTATGCCTGGTCTACAGCGATGAGCGCCTGCTGCATTCATCGCCCGACAGCCCGGAAGACGCCGAATGCTGGGCCTACGCCGAGTCGATTCAGGGCAGCGGGCGAATGGTCGCCGCCGAGGCGCTCGAATCGGTACAGACCGCCACCACGGTGCGTATGCGCAACGGCAAACTGTCGATCACCGATGGCCCGTTCGCTGAAACCAAGGAGCAACTGGCCGGTTTCTACCTGATCGACGCCAAGGATCTCAACGAAGCCATTCAGGTCGCCGGCAACATTCCGGCGGCGCGGGTCGGCAGCGTTGAAGTGCGCCCGGTGCGGCAGTTGAATGTCTGAGGTTCGGGCGCGGGTCGAGCAGGTCTATCGCGAAGACTCGCGGCGGATTCTGGCGACACTGATTCGCCTGCTCGGTGATTTCGACCTCGCCGAAGAAGCCTTGCACGAGGCGTTCTTCGTCGCGGTCGAACGCTGGCAGCGCGACGGCGTACCGGACAATCCGCGCACCTGGCTGGTCTCGACCGGGCGTTTCAAGGCGATTGATGTGTTGCGCCGCCGTGCCCGCTTCAAAGCTTCGCAGCCAATGTTATTGGCGCAACTGGAAGAACTCGAACAGGCCGACTGGAGTGGCGAAGACGTGGAAGACGATCGTCTGCGGCTGATCTTCACCTGCTGCCACCCGGCGCTGGCGGCGGATGCGCAAGTGCCGCTGACCTTGCGTGAAGTCTGCGACCTGACCACCGAAGAAATCGCTCGTGCGTTTCTCTCCGCGCCAGCGGCGATAGCGCAACGTATCGTGCGCGCGAAAGCCAAGATTCGTGACGCGAAAATCCCTTATCAAGTACCGAGCCTGAGCGAATTGCCCGAGCGCCTCGACAGCGTCTTGCGGGTGATTTATCTGGTGTTCAACGAAGGCTATTCGGCGTCGGTCGGGGCGGAGCTGACCCGCGAGGATTTGACGCGTGAGGCGATCAGATTGGGGCGATTGTTGATGGAGTTGCTGCCGGAACCGGAAGTGATGGGGCTGCTGGCGATGATGCTGTTGCATGAATCGCGACGATCGGCGCGGACTTCGCCGGACGGTGAACTGGTGTTGCTGGATGATCAGGATCGCTCGCGCTGGGATGCCGGGTTGATTGCTGAAGGCTGTGCGCTGGTCGAGCGCGCGCTGACCACGCGGCGGTTTGGGCCGTATTGTTTGCAAGCGGCGATTGCGGCGGTGCATGCCGAGGCGCCGTCAGCGGCAGAAACCGACTGGGAACAGATCGTCGGCTTGTATGACGTGCTGTTGCGCGCGGTGCCTTCGCCGGTGATCGAGTTGAACCGTGCCGTGGCGGTGGCCAAGCGCGATGGGGCGTTGGCGGGGTTGAATCTGATTGAAGGAATTTTGGCGCGGGGCGAGTTGCAGGATTACCACTTGGCGCATTCGGCGCGGGCGGAGTTTTGTCGGCAGTTGGGTCGGGTGGAGGAGGCGAGGGTGGCGTATGTGCGGGCCTTGGAATTGACACGGCAAGAGCCGGAGCGGCGGTTTATTGAAGGACGGCTTTCGGCGCTGGAATTGCCCTCACCCTAGCCCTCTCCCAGGGGGAGAGGGGACTGATTGGGGATATTGGAGAGTTTCACCGACTTGCAGGATCGTTATTGAATCCATAGGCCGGTGGTGATCGAAGCGGCTTGATAAGGGTGTCTGGGCTGACGCCATCGCTGGCAAGCCAGCTCCCACAGTGTCCGCGTCGTACACAAAATCAATGAACACCTCGGTATTTGTGGGGGCAGGCAAGCCAGCTCCCACAGTGTCTGCGTCGTACACAAAATCAATGAACACCTCGGTACCTGTGGGAGCTGGCTTGCCAGCGATTGGCGTCGCCGCTATTCCAACATCTTGCTCAGCAACCAGCTCCCCGCCGGCCCCGGCGGATACAGCCGCGACCACAAGGCATCAACAAACACCGGCTTGGGCCAGCCACGCACCTTCAGTTCAACTAACAAATCATTGCCAAACCGCTGCGCCAGCCAACGCGGTAACGGCGCCCAGCCAAAGCCTTTTTCGGCCATTTCCAGCAACATCAGATAACTCGGTGCCGACCACACCCGGCCTTTGCCACGGCTGTCATACGGATTGACGATGGTTGCCAGGCGCAACTCCCGATGCTGTTCCAGGATGTGCTGATCAACGTGATCAAGCTTGGCCAGCGCATGGTCGCGATTGACGAACAAGGCGATTTCCGTGCGCTCGGCCACCGTCGACGTCACCAGATCCGGCGGGTAGTGCTCCTGCATTTCAGCGAAAGCCAGATGCGCGCGGCCGCGCTGCACCAGTTCGATCAGGTCTTCACATTCGGCAATCAAACACTCCAGTTCCAGATCCGGATAGCGCTGTTCGAAACCTGCCAACGCCGCTTCGAATCGGTACGACTGATAGGTATCGGAAATCGCCACCGTCAGCTTCGGCTCGACGCCTTGCGACAGTTGCCGCGCCGTCATTTCCAATCGACTGCTGGCCGCCAGAATCGCTTCGGCGCGTTGCAGCATCACATGACCCGCCGGGGTCAGCGTCGGTTTGCGGCTGCTGCGATCGAACAGCACCAGGTCCAGATCAATCTCCATGCTTGCCACCGCCGCGCTGATGGTCGACTGACTGCGCCCCAATTTACGCGCCGCCGCCGAAAACGAACCTTGCGTGGCCGCCTGGACAAATGCCAACAGCACTTCTTGCGAGATCATCAACTATCGCCCTGATCGATGGTTATTGATTATGAAGTATCGGTTTGAGAATAGATCATGGCAACCATCTTCACTAAGGAGTCAGACCATGACTACCAATAAGTCCATCACTGAACGTATTTTCCAGGCCGTTGGTTTCGAACTGCTGGCCATTCTGATCTGCACGCCGCTGCTGGCGTGGATCATGCAAAAACCGATGCTTGAAATGGGCGCGGTGACGGTGTTGATCGCGCTGCTGGCGCTGGGCTGGAACGTGGTGTTCAACCGTTACTTCGACCGTATGCTGGAACGCATGAACGTCGCGCACAACGCCTGGGTACGGGTGGTGCACGCGCTGCTGTTCGAGGGTGGTTTGATCGTGATGGGTGTGCCGCTGATTGCCTGGTGGCTGTCGGTCAGCCTGTGGCAGGCGTTCTTGCTCGACATCGGCGTGCTGCTGTTCTTCCTGCCGTACACCTACGTGTACCACTGGGGCTACGACGTGCTGCGCGAACGCTTCATGACCCGCCGCGTCTGCCAGAACTGACCCATCCCCTGTAGGAGCTGCCGCAGGCTGCGATCTTTTGATCTTGCCCTTATAAAGCAAGATCAAAAGATCGC